>JAGCVR010000148.1 GCA_017962285.1 Muribaculaceae bacterium
CATGGTTGGTGACGAGTGGCATCACACTCTCATTACGTCCGACGGCAAACCGGTAGAACGCGCCGCTAATGGCGACATCGTTTACCGCACTGCCGACGGCATTTCTTCTGTGCTGGCCCACGAAGTCGTGAACCGCAATGCCAATGAAGAACAGTTCCTGGCACAGAATGCAAGTCAGATGACAGCTGAATCGCTCATCGCACGCAGCCCGCGAGCCAAAGCTAAAGCCAAAGCCCGCGCTCCAAGAAAAGTCGGCACCACTCAGGTCCCTACAATTGGTTCTCCGCACGTGCCTATTCTCGTAGTTGAATACAAGGACAAAAAGTGCTCCAACCCCATTGAGACGTTCCGCCAGACCTACACAAGCGGAGACGTCAGCGCGTTCCAGTACTTTGTTGACCAGTCAAACGGCAAATACACACCTCAGTTCGACATCTACGGTATCTACGCTCTCGACAACAACCGCTCCACTTATGGCGGTAACGATTCCAGCGGTAACGACAAGGGCGTTTGCGCGATGGTTGCCGGCGCAGTGGATAAAGCCGGGAATGATATCGATTGGTCGCTCTACGACAACGACCAGGATGGCTATGTTGACGTAGTGATTGTGGTTTATGCCGGTGTGGGCGAGGCTCAAGCCGAAAATGTAAAGAGTTCGGTATGGCCTTGCCAGTGGGAACTCTCCGACGGTGTTGGTTATGGCGACGGCAGTGGATCGATAACTCGCAATGGCGTTACTATCGACAAATTCGGTGTGTTCAACGAAATCTACGGCAATAACGACTCCGGCACAGAAATGGACGGAGTGGGAACTTTCTGCTACGAATTCAGCCACTGCCTGGGATTGCCCGACTTCTATGAGACCACTTACAGCCATGGGTATTACGGAATGGGCAACTGGAGCCTGATGTGCGGTGGTTGCTACAACGACGACGGCTATCTTCCGGTCGGCTACAACGCCTACGAGAAAGAATTCATGGGATGGATCACTACGTTGATTCCCGAGCAAGGTCAATCCTACACTTTGCCTGTATTCAACCAAAAGAACGAAGAAACCGACATCGCCTACAAGGTGGTGAGCCCGCTCAACGAGAACGAGTGCTATTACCTCGAGAACCGTAGAAAAACCGGATGGGACCGCTATATAGCCGATCAAGGCATGCTCGTGACACATGTGTCGTTTGTACAAAGCCGATGGGATGACAACTCTCCAAACGACAAAGCCGTGCAACTCTGCACCATCATCCCTGCCGACAATACTCTTAGCGAAAGCAATGAAAGCGGGGACTGCTTCGGAGAGGAAAACCATGAACTCACCGACGACTCCAATCCTGCCGCAACGCTCAATCTTCTTGCAAACGGAAGTATCGCAAGCAAGACAGGAGGAGCAGGACTTATGGGCAAACCCATTACCAACATACAGATCAATCAGGACAAAACCGTTTCATTCTCCTTCATGGAAAATGAGATTGTGACATTCGACCCCGTGCTGAACGATGTTACCGAAGGCGACATTACCGAGACTTCGTTCCTTGTGGCTTGGTCCGACGATACAGATCCCGAAAACGTGGCATCCTACACTCTGCAGGTTACCAAAAAAGGCGAAGCCGGTGATGCTGAACTTCTGCTCGACGAGGAC
Source organism: Muribaculaceae bacterium (assembly GCA_017962285.1). Taxonomy (GTDB): domain Bacteria; phylum Bacteroidota; class Bacteroidia; order Bacteroidales; family Muribaculaceae; genus Sodaliphilus. The sequence continues at coordinate 1,640 of JAGCVR010000148.1, forward strand.
ATGAGCCTCGGAACCACCACTTGGACAACAAGCTCCACGGGTATCTATAACGAGAAAAGCGCCGGATATGTACGTCTGGGAACCAGCACAGCCAACGGCTACGTTATGAGCCCTGCAGTTGACCTTGCCAACAGCAGCGGAATTGCCACTGTCATCGTAAGAGCCAAGTCTTATGGCAAAGACAGCGAGGTGCCCATGAAAGTTTCGCTCATGAGTCCCGATGGCAGGGAAGTAGCAAGCCAGACTGTTACTTTGACCAACACCGACAAAGACTATGTCCTCTTGCTCGAAGGTGAAACAGGCGAAAACTTCGTTAAGATTGAGAACACCGTAACCAAGAAACGCGTCATGCTCAAGCGAATAAGAGTTTACAGCGGCGACGCTTCAAGCGAAGTGGAGGGCAGCGACGCTATAATGAAGAGAACGCCAACTGAAACCGGCGACAAGAACAAACGGACCATTACCGGCATCACCGAACATCAATACAACGTTACCGACCTTGAGCAGGGTGCGACCTACACCTATAAACTGAAGACCATCTACGTCAACGGTAAGGAATCGGGCTGGACCGCACAAAAAACCGTTCAACTCGGCGGCAGCGGCATTACCGATGTCAACAACATCAAAGATGTGAAAGCGGTGAAATACATCAACATGCTCGGCATTGAAAGCGACAAGCCGTTCTCAGGCGTGAACATCGTGGTTACCACCTTCAGCGACGGCACATCACAAGCCAGAAAAGAAGTAAAGTAACACAATAAACCTTCAAAGAACAAGAGGGGGAAGCTGCCATCAGCCTCCCCCTCTCTTTTTGTATATACCAGTCAGACTACTGACCACCTTATATTATTCAAAGGCCTCGCGGAGTTTTTCGAGTGCCAAACTGAGGCCGTCCATGTCGCGACCGCCTGCCTGGGCGAATCCCGGCTGACCACCACCGCCGCCCTGAATCAACTTGGCGGCTTCACGCACCATCTGACCGGCGTTCATACCCTCTTTCACCAAGTCTTCGGTAAGCATTACGGTGAGCATTGGTTTATTTCGGTCGAATGTTGCGGCTAAAAATGCTGTGCGCTCCTTGCATTCACTCTTTATGGCAAACGACAAGCCTTTCACAATCTCAGCAGAGAACGGACCGCGAAGAACAGTCACGCGAACTCCGCCAAGTTCTTTTGCGTTCTCGAGAACACTTTTTTTCAGCTGCTGGACTTGTTGAACCACGAAGTCTTCAACCTGTTTCTGCAGAGCAGCATTCTCGTTGATAACCTTCTTGACCGCCACCATTGCATCAGGGGCATTGAACAGAGCCCTTATCTCGCGCATCTTATCCTCAACTCTGTTGAGCATGATTTCAACTTCCTCACCGGTAATAGCCTCGATGCGTCGTATTCCCGCAGCAATGCTGCTCTCAGCCATAATCCTTATCATTCCTATGCTTCCGGTGTTTGCCACATGCGTACCGCCACACAGCTCTATTGAATCGCCGTAACGGATCACACGAACCTTGTCGCCATATTTTTCACCGAACAGTGCCATGGCGCCCAGAGCTTTCGCTTCCTCAATGGGAACTTCACGATGCTCGTCGCGGACAATAGCCTCACGAACCATGGCATTTGCCACGCGCTCCACCTCGCGCAACTCCTCGGTGGTGACTTTCTGGAAATGGGAGAAATCGAAACGAAGTATTCTCTGGTCCACATACGACCCTTTCTGCTCCACATGATTGCCGAGCACTTTGCGGAGAGCAAGATGCAGCAAGTGGGTGGCTGTGTGGTTTGCGGAAATGGCACGGCGTGATTTCTCATCAATTTTCGCATGGCACGGCGCCGAGATATCGGCGGGCAGTTTCTTGGCGATATGAACCGGCAGGTTGTTTTCGCGCTTCGTGTTGGTTATCTCTATTTGCTCATCGCCAAACGTGAGAATGCCCTTGTCGCCCACCTGACCGCCCATTTCGGCATAGAACGGGGTGCGACTGAGCACTATCTGGTAGAAACTGTTGTTCTTCTGAGTCACCATGCGGTAGCGGAGCACCTCGGTATCACATTCCATCAGGTCATAGCCCACAAATTCAGTTACTCCTTCTCGAAGTTCCACCCAGTCGCCGGTCTCCACCGCTGCGGCATTGCGTGCACGTTGTTTCTGTTTCTGCATCTCGGCATCGAACTGCTCCACGTTCACGGTCATCCCGTTTTCGTGAAGTATCAGCTGGGTGAGGTCAAGTGGGAATCCGTAGGTGTCATAGAGCAGGAAAGCCTTTGCACCGTCCACTTCGCTCTTGCCGGCTTTTCGTGTCTCTTCCATCACGTTCTCTATCATCTTCATGCCGGTTTCGAGGGTGCGAAGGAACGACTCCTCTTCCTCCTGGGTTACCTTCTTGATGAGCACCTTCTGTGCTTCAATCTCGGGATATGCGTCGCCCATGGTTGCTATGAGTGTATCAACGAGCCGATACATAAACGCCTCTTTCATGTCAAGGAAAGTGTAGCCGTAACGGACTGCACGGCGCAAGATGCGGCGAATCACATATCCCGCCTTGGCATTGCTCGGCAACTGCCCGTCGGCAATGGCAAACGCTATGGTGCGGACGTGATCGGCAATAACCCGCATTGCCACATCCACGTCGTGGTTTTCTCCGTATTGCTTACCGACAATCTCCCCTATCGCCTTAATCAATGGCTGGAACACGTCGGTATCGTAGTTCGACTTCTTCCCCTGAAGAGCCATGCAGAGGCGCTCAAAGCCCATGCCGGTGTCGATTACCTTTGCCGGCAGAGGTGCCAGCGAGCCGTCCACCTTGCGGTCGTACTGCATAAACACCAGGTTCCATATCTCTATCACCTGTGGATTGTCCTTATTCACCAGTTCTGCTCCCGGGATTCTTGCTTTCTCTTCTTCAGAGCGCAAGTCTATATGGATTTCCGACGATGGTCCACAAGGGCCTGTGTCGCCCATTTCCCAGAAGTTGTCGTGTTTATTGCCGTTGATAATGTGGTCGGCAGGCAAATGCTTTGCCCAAATCTGAGCAGCCTCGTTGTCGCGCTCAAGTCCTTCGGCTTCGCTGCCTTCGAACACAGTGGCATAAAGATTTGCCGGATTTATCTTAAGCACATCCACAAGGTATTCCCAAGCGAAATCAATTGCCTCCTGCTTGAAATAGTCGCCAAACGACCAGTTCCCGAGCATTTCGAACATCGTGTGGTGGTAGGTGTCGTGTCCCACCTCTTCCAAATCGTTGTGCTTTCCGCTCACGCGCAGACACTTCTGGCTGTCGGCAACACGCCGCCACTGCGGATGCTTGTTTCCCAGAATGATGTCCTTGAACTGGTTCATTCCGGCGTTGGTAAACATCAGTGTGGGGTCATCTTTCACCACCATGGGGGCACTCGGCACTATGTGGTGACCACGCTGTTCAAAAAACTGCTTGAACGATTCTCTGATTTCTTTTGCTGTTAGCATAGTATTTCTTTGTTATTATTTCTTTCAAAAAATTTGCCATGAAAACTAATTTTCATAACTTTACGCAGATTTAGCCTACAAAGGTAGGTTTTTAATGCGACTTTTGCAAAAATAAACCCTAATCACAAACCTCAAAACCACTTCTTTCACAATATGAGCGATTCTCTCGACAAGCGGTACTACAGAATAGGCGACGTGGCACAAATCATAGGGCTGCCAGAGTCCACCCTGCGTTTTTGGGAAAAGGAATTCACCATCATCAGTCCTAAGCGCAATGCGAAAAACACTCGTCTCTACACGCCAAAGGACATCGAAACCATCCGCATGATTCAGTATCTTGTGAAGGACAAGGGGCTGAAACTCGATGCCGCGCAAGCCATGATTAAGCGAAACCGCGATGGTGTCAGCAAGCGTTTCGAAGTGGTGGAGCGCCTCAAATCTGTGAAAGCCGAGTTGGAGAATCTCAGCGAGGCACTTGCCAAGATCAAATCACCCATCCCCCGGCCGAAGCCTCACCGCTGATTTACCCCGGCACGTCCTGTTATATCATTTTTCACTAACCGCTATCTTATCCCCAGGATTCGGTGTGTCTGGAGCGACAACCGCCACTGAGGGTGTTTCAGCACGGCATCGACCGTGGCTTTAAGGTTCTCTTCCCGTTCTGTATCATCGTCGCAGTAGCACGGCTGTAAAAATCTAAGCTCCGTCTTGATGTCGTCGTAACGGCTGAGATCCTGACCCGTGTAAACCACCTTCAATTCATCACATTCACGCAAGACACACGGCTCGGCTTCTCCACCGGCAAAGCCGCCTTTTGGCGAGAGTGTCACCCAGTCAATACCCACCGGCAACGGTCGTGTTCCGTTGGTTTCTATCGCCACTCGTTTGCCCAGCGAGTGGATGGCATGAACAAGTTCCCCGTCCACGCTGAGAGCCGGTTCGCCGCCGGTCAGCACCACCAGCGGAGCCTGTGGCCACCTGGCGATCTCTTCCAGTATCTGTGGAAGCGACATAAGCCTGCCGCCCTGATGCTTAGTGTCGCAGAAAGCGCATCGCAGATTACAGCCGCTCATGCGCACGAAAACACTCGCCGTGCCTGTGTTGTAGCCCTCGCCCTGAAGGGAATAGAATATTTCATTAACCTTATACATATCTTTTTTAATTGGGAGTTAAAGGTGAAGTTAATTCGCTGGCGCTCATTGAAGTTAAAGGTGAAGTTAAAGATGAATCTTCCATTTTTACTTCATTCTTTTACTTCATTCTTTTACTTCATTCCTTCACTTCATTCCTTCACTTCATTCCTTCACTTCATTCTTTCACTTCATTCTTTTACTTCATTCTTTCACTTCATTCTTTCACTTCCTCGGGCGTCAGCCCGATTACTTCCATTTCCTCTAGTCCTCCTCATAAGCCGCCATATTGTCGCGCGATTCCCACACTTCGGCACGGTAGCACTCGGCAATGGTATCCACCACCCAACGGGCGATATTCTCGGCAGTGGGATTAAACTTCAGTACCTCGTTCAGGTTCTTATGGTCGATGGCATCATGAATCAGGTGCTTAATCTTGGTGAAATCGCAAACCATGCCGTTGCTGTCCAGTTCTTTCGACCTGCAGTAAACCTTTATCATCCAGTTGTGTCCATGCAGGCTTTCGCACTTGCTCTCATAGTCGAGATACAACTGATGACTCGACGAAATCTCAATGGTTTTTACTACGTAATACATATCTTTAGTGTTTTTAATTTCTTTAATTGGAAGTTAATTAGCTGGCGCTCATTGAAGTTAAAGGTGAAGTTAAAGATGAATATTCCATTTTTACTTCCTTCTTTCACTTCATTTTTTACTTCATTTTTTTACTTCATTTTTCACTTCATTCTTTTACTTCACTTTTCACTTCATTCTTTCACTTCCTCGGGCGTCAGCCCGATTACTACCATTTCTTCTAATCCTCATATTCCGTGGGGTCGATAATCCCGGCATCGGCGAGTGCCTCGCGCCGTTCCACGCAAGTTCCGCACCGACCGCAGTGACGTTCTCCGCCCTTGTAGCAGGAGTATGTCTCGGCATAGTCGATGCCTAGCGCTTTCCCACGTCTGGCGATGTCGCTTTTCGTCAGATTAGTGTACGGGGCGAACAGTTCCACTCCTTCGTAGGTCCCGGCTTTCATTGCCGAGTTCATGCCTGCTATGAACGCCGGACGGCAGTCGGGATAGATGGTGTGGTCGCCGCCGTGATTAGCTATCATCACCCTGTGCAGACCGTTGCTCTCGGCTATTCCGCACGCTATGGCAAGCATGATGCCGTTGCGGAACGGCACCACCGTACTCTTCATGTTCTCGCTGGCATAGTGTCCTTCGGGAATGTCGTCGGCACTGCCCAGCAACGCGCTCTTGAAATGCCTGTGCATGAAGTCGAGCGGGATTATCAGGTGACGTATGCCAAGACGCTCGCAGTGCTTAACGGCATACTGCCGTTCTCGCGCATTCTGCGTTGAGCCGTAGTCGAATGTAATGGCAAGCCCTATCTTTTCCTTATATTCATAAAGAAGTGTCGTGGAGTCCATCCCACCCGAAAGTATTATCACTGAATCTTTCATATTCTTTTTTATTTGGGAGTTAAAGGTGAAATTCGCTGGCGCTCATTGCAGTTAAAATTGAAGTTAATTCGCTGGCGCTCATTGAAGTTAAAGGTGAAGTTAAAGATGAATCTTCCATTTTTACTTCATTCTTTTACTTCATTCTTTTACTTCATTCTTTTACTTCATTCTTTCACTTCATTCTTTCACTTCCTTGGGCGTCAGCCCGATTACTCCATTCTTTCACTCCATCTTCGCCAGAAGACGCGCACGAACCATATCCTGATGTTCGGCATCGCCCCAGTTGGCAAACGGCAGTATTGAGATGCCTCCACGTGGATTGAAGCGGCCCTCAACTTCAATGTATCTTGGATTCATCAGATCCAGCAGGTCTTTCATTATTACGTTCACGCAGTCCTCATGGAAGTCGCCGTGGTTGCGGAAGCTGAACAGATACAGTTTCAGGCTCTTGCTCTCCACCATCTTCACACGTTGAATGTAGCGGATGATAATCTTGCCGAAGTCGGGCTGACCCGTCTTGGGGCACAGCGAGGTAAATTCCGGGCAGACGAGCGTCACCAGATACTCGCGCTCGGGGTGCTTATTGTCGAATGCCTCAAGCACACCGGGCTTATAGCCAAACTCATACTTCGTTCCCTGACTTCCCAGCAGCGTCACTCCCTGCAGTTCTTTCTTTGTTCGTGGCATATTCTTTGATTTAATTGTTGATTTCTGAGGGCAAATATAATGATTTTTCCGCAATTGGCAATCACCACCCTCGCACATAAGTTCCCCACACGGCACCGCGACGCGGTGGAAATTTCTAAAAAATTGAACTCGAAAATTTCCCAAAAATATATAATCGGGTGATTTGCCATTGCACGCCGAAGGAGGGATCGCTCCTGTTCGTTTAAGTAATTCCGTGTTTCGCTGAATAAATATGAAATCATTTGAAATTACTTTGTTAAATTATTGGCAGTCATAAAAATAATACTTATCTTTGCACACTTTTTCATAAACCGAAAACATAGACCATTACATAAACCGAAAAATAACAATCACGCCCAGCGCGTGAACTGTATAACGAAATAATAATTCAAACTAATATTAAAATGAAAAAATCACTCACATTTTTAATCCTAATTTTGTGCGCTGCACTGAGTGTGCCACTCAATGCAGCAACTGCGACGTTTTCCTTAAACAATACTGCATTTGGTCTTAGTTCAACCGGACAAAACAATAATGACCAAACGCAAACCTCTGCTCCGGTAACATTAACTATCAGCAAAGCGTCTGCATCAAATGGCAACAACTTTCAGTCAAATCATGTAAGATTTATGGCGAAAGCCACTTTAACTGTTGCAGTGTCATCTGGGTATAAGATAACTGGTTTAACTATTAGTTATAACACAAGCTACTCAAGTACATTTACCTGTACCCCTTCAGGCAGTAGTATAACTTCAAGTAGTGGCACAGCCACATGGTCTGTAGGATCCGCAACAGGTGATGTAACTACTATTGTTGTAACTAACAATGCTAGTAATCAAGCTCGTATCACATCTGCTACTGTAACCTATGAAACTGCTGGTGGTGGTTCGGCACCAGATGCGCCGACGATCAGTAGTGAGGATGTGAGCAACGGCGGTTCAACGACGACTGCGCCGACTATAAGCATCAATTTCCCTACAGGTTCTGAACACGTTTACTACAACGTGGGCACTACAA
>JAGCVR010000149.1 GCA_017962285.1 Muribaculaceae bacterium
ATGGCAGGTGATGACGACGACAACTGGGACGGCACTAAGTTCACTCCCAACGAGGAAGGTGAAGTGGAAGACACTTCCTGGAAGATGTACTTCGGCCATCTCGGATACGAGTGCGACAACAACACTATGATTGAGAAAGGTCTGCTTGAGCTGCCCACTATCCGTCAAGTGTGGATGAATCACACCCAGGCTGCCATCAACGGTGAGCCTCTCGACTACTATCACAGCAAGAATCCGGAGTAAGAAGAATATAGTAATGATTAAAAAACTTCTGATTACAGTGGTGGCACTCCTCACGGGGAGTGCCGCTTTTTCCCAAATCCATAAAGTGGAAAGCGGCGACTCGTCGATAACAAGTCGCGTTTATACATTAAATCCGGTGGTCGTAACCGGTTCCGGTCACCACCAGCGACTCAAGAGCACAGCCACACCGGTGCATGTGCTCAGCAGCCAGGAAATACACGAACAGGGTATCACCACATTCGATGGAGCGCTTACGCGCATGATGCCGCAGGTGTCGATGGCACCGAACTCAATGGGTACGTTTCTGCGGCTTAACGGCTTAGGAAACAAGTATATCCTTATCCTTATCAACGGTCAGAAGGTGACGGGCGATATTTCGAGCAACGTGGACCTAAACCGAATCAACATGGAGAGGGTGAAGCGCATCGAGGTGCTCGATGGCGCTGCGTCTTCGCTCTACGGGTCGGATGCCATAGCCGGTGTGATAAACATTATCACCGACCAGCCCACAGGGCAACTGGTAAGCGTAACGAGCAATACCCGTGTGAGCGGTCACGGAGTGTTTACCGAGAACGTGACTCTCGACATCTACAAGGATGGTTTCGGCTCATACACATCGTTCTCGCACGACCGTGCCAACAGTTATCAGAACAACGATCTGGAATATGTGAAAGGCTCCGACACCGAGACTCAGCAAACCATTGCTCCGTTCTTCACCGGGTATCGAGCCAATAATGTGGGGCAGAAATTCACATACTCGCCCAATGAGCGTCTGGCAATGAATGCGGGCATTGATTATTTCCGCAAGATTACCGACCGCCCGAATACCAATCCCGACGTGACCGGCGGAACCGACTATGAAATGCGGTATAGGGGGCTGCGATGGAATGTGGGCGCCATCTATAAATTCACGAAGAAAAACTCGCTGCAGGCCGATTTCACCATGGACCGTTTCCAGTACGGAAAAGAGTATGACGTGGAGACCAAGGACTATGCCATAGGCGACTATGTGCAGTCGAAAAAGCAGCGCTGCATGGAGTTCCAGATGAAAGCGATATTCGGGTTCATGAAGAATTCCACCACGATTTTCGGTGCCGATTGGCGTCAGGACTATCTCACCGCCACATCCGGCAACATCGATCAAAACGTTTACACTCTTGCGGCTTACGCGCAGCATGAGCAGCAGCTGTTCCGGAACTTCACGGCCACGGTGGGACTGCGCCTGACGCAGCATAAAACGTTCAACACGCATCTCACTCCCAAGGCCACGCTCATGTATGCCCCCGGCAATTTCCGTTTCCGTGCCACTTATTCGGCAGGATTCCGCGCGCCGGGACTCGACGAGATCTATTACCACTATTTCTCTGTGAACCGTGGCAAACCGCAGATTATTTTCGGAAACGACAAATTGTCGCCCGAAAAGAGCAATTATTTTTCCCTGAATGCTGAATATCGGACCAATGTGATTGCTGTGAGCGTTACCGGATATATCAACCGCATCAACGACATGGTGGTACGTCAGAATATCGACGTTGACGATGCTTCACTCGCCATGCTGCAGGCGGAGTTTCCCGAAATGACTGCCGACCAGGCAGCGAAACTTGAACGCTATTCGCTCTATCAGAACAGCGACAAAGGCGATGTCAAGGGATTGCAGGTGAATGTGTCGGCGAACATATTCCCGGGCTTCAACCTGTCGGCAAATTACGCCTACACCTATGCCCGCACCAAGAGCGGCGATGAGTGGACCCCGCTGGAACGCAGCATCCGCAATGCCGCGACTGTTGCCGCCAACTATTATCATTCATGGGGCAACTATGGTCTCAACGTCAATCTCAACGGCCGACTGCAGTCGAAGACTTATTATCCGGGCTATGAGGATGCTCCGGGTTTCGGAATCTGGAATATCAACACCTCGCACTCTTTCACAGGTCTGAAGCATTTGCTCCTGGAACCGAGCATAGGCTTGGACAACATATTCAACAAAGTGGACCGCCGCATCGACTCGTCTGACCGCAAATATGCGCTCTTCACGCCTGGTCGTATGCTGGTTTTCGGGTTGAAGATAAAATTCAAGTAAATTTATTAACTTTGTGGTTGATATGGGCAGAATAATAGTGGCAGGCATAGGTCCAGGCAACGGAGAAGACATGACCCCCGCAGTGCTTAAAGCGTTGCAGGATGCCGATGTGGTAGTGGGGTATAAGTATTATTTCAGGTTTATTGAGGCATTCGTGCCTCAAGGGTGCGAATGTGTGGATACCGGAATGAAGAAGGAACGTGAGCGCGCCGAGCAGGCTTTTGAACTGGCGGAGCAAGGCAAGACCGTGGTAGTGATTTCTTCGGGCGATGCCGGTATCTACGGAATGACTCCGCTAATCTATGAGATGCGCGCCGAACGGCAGTCCGATGTTGAAGTTGAGTCGTTGCCGGGTATTTCGGCTTTCCAGAAAGCCGCCTCTTTGCTTGGCGCACCCATCGGTCACGACATGTGCATCATTTCCCTGAGCGACCTGATTACCCCGTGGGAAGTGATTGAGCGCCGCATCATCGCCGCCGCCACTGCCGACTTCGTTACGGCAGTGTATAATCCCAAATCTAATGGCCGCTACTGGCAACTGTACCGATTGCAGGAATTGTTCCTGCAGCATCGTGCCGCAAATACCCCGGTGGGTTATGTGCGTCAGGCAGGCAGGGACGACGAGGTGGTTAAAGTCACCACACTCGGCGAGTTCGATCCTGAAGATGTGGATATGTTCACGGTGGTGCTCATTGGAAACTCACAGTCGTATGTGAGCGAAGGGCGCATCATAACGCCGCGCGGATATTATCGTGAGCTGGGCGAAGGTGACATGAAACCCGGTCAGCAAATCATGATAAACTCGTTCAGGACGATAGAAGGTGAATTGCGTAACAAAGATGTCCCTCTCGACCACAAGTGGGCTCTGCTGCACGCCATTCACACCACTGCCGACTTTGAGATGGAACAGATTCTATACACCGACCCTGATGCTGTGGCATCGCTCCACGAAAAGGTAAAGAATGGAGAACTGAAGACTATAGTAACCGATGTCACCATGGTTACGAGCGGCATCCGCAAAGGCGCGTTAGCGCGGCTTGGAGTGGAAGCGAAATGTTATCTCAGCGACCCTCGTGTCCCGCAGATGGCTGAAGAACTGGGAATAACCCGCACACAGGCGGGAATAAGGCTTGCCGTGGAAGAGCATCCCGATGCCCTGTTCGCTTTCGGCAACGCTCCCACAGCCCTGATGGAACTGTGTTCCCTTATCCGTGCAGGTAAGGCACATCCGGCAGGAATAATTGCCGCGCCGGTGGGATTCGTTCATGTGCGCGAGTCGAAGCACATGGTGAAGACTTTCAGGAACATCCCCAAAATCATAGTTGATGGGCGAAAGGGAGGCAGCAATCTTGCCGCCACCCTGTGTAACGCCATCTTGTGTTTTGATGATGCCGAGCAACTTAAACCCGGACGCGACTTATGAAGTTTTATGTGATAGGAATCTCCGACGCGCCTGAGCCGTATTTCACACCTGAGGTGCTTGAAATTATCCGCCATGGGAAACTGTTCTCCGGTGGCAGGCGGCACCACGAGATTGTGGCTTCGCTGCTTCCGGCAGATGCGCGGTGGATAGATATTACTGCGCCACTCGACAGCGTCTTTGAGCAGTATCACGGCGAAGTGGTGGTATTTGCCAGTGGCGACCCGCTGTTCTTTGGCTTTGCCAACACAATCAAGAACCGGATGCCCGATGCCGAGATTGTCCTTTTCCCGGCGTTAAACTCGTTGCAGATGCTCGCGCACAAACTGGTAATGCCTTATCACGACATGAGAATAGTCTCGTTGACGGGACGCCCGTGGCATGAGTTCGACAAGGCTCTGATTGAAAAAACTCGTAAGATTGGAGTTCTCACCGACCATGAGCACACTCCAGCTGCCATAGCGCGACGGATGCTCGACTATGGCTACAGCCAGTTTACCATGCACGTGGGCGAACACATGGGAAACCCCGACTGTGAACGCGTGTCCACACTCTCGCTCGAAGAGGCGGCGGACAAGGAATTCAGTCATCCAAACTGCCTGATATTGGTCGGCTACAATCCTCATCCCCGCCGTTTCGGCATTCCCGACGGTGAGTTTGCCATCCTTGACGGGCGCGAGAAAATGATAACAAAGATGCCGATCCGCTTGCTGACTCTGCAGGCGCTTGACCTTCCCAGAAAACAGGTTATGTGGGACATAGGTTTCTGTACCGGAAGCGTTTCAATCGAGGCAAAGCTGCTGTTCCCTCATCTGCATATCGAAGCATGGGAATGTCGTCCCGAAGGAGATGCGTTGATGCGTGAAAACAGCCGTCGTTTCGGCGCTCCGGGCATCAATTACCACATTGCTGATTTCCTTGAAGCCGACATCAGTGGAATCCCATGTCCCGATGCTGTGTTCATCGGCGGGCATGGCGGCCGTGTGAGGGAGATAATGGAAAAAGTCCTCACAGTGCTTTCCCCTGACGGGTGCATGGTGATGAACAGTGTTACGAGCGCTGCCGTCCATACCGACAGCCGTAAACTTTTCGAGGAGGCGTGCGAAGCGCTGGGACTGAAACAGGACGATCCGCAGCGCATAGTCCTGAATGACAATAACCCGATAATAATATTAAAATGCCGGAAATAGCCATTGTAAATATCAGTAAGGAGAGTGAAAGGATTGCAGGCACACTCCAGCAAGAGTTAAATGCCAAATCCCTGGGCCGGGCGCAGGTGAGCAGTAACTGGAACGATTTCGACGCGTTCATTTTCATAGGCGCGATGGGAATCTGTGTGCGTACCATAGCACCGCTGATCAAGGACAAGCATGAGGATCCTGCTGTGATATGCGTGGACGGGATGGGCAACAATGTGATTTCGGTATTGTCGGGACACGTTGGAGGTGCCAACGAACTGACACACACAGTGGCATCGGTGCTTGGCTCCAATCCTGTAGTCACCACATTGAGCGACAATTCCGGACTGTGGGCTCTTGACACGCTTCCCGACCGCTTCGGCTGGTCCATAGCCGGCGGAGGCGAGATTAACGGATGCATATTCGCTTTTGTCAACAGCAAGCCCACGGCATTGTTCAGGGAAGTGCGCGACGAAGGCACAGAATATCTGGAGCGGACTCTGCCAGAACATGTTACTGTAATAAAGGATTTAAGTGAAGCCGCATCTCAGAGATTCAATCTCCTCATAATAGTGTCTCCTTTCAGCCATAACGACATCAGCGGCATCAGTGTCTTGCACTTTGTGCCTAAGGTTGCAACCTTAGGGTTCGGGCTTGCTCATCACCCGGAAGGCTATGAGTCGATAGCCGGCAGTATGGATGAAGCAATCGCTGAGCACGGTCTTCTGCCATGTGCATGCAGGTATTGCACCATCGATGTGAAGGCGGATGAACCGTTTGTCGATTTGTTGAAAAAGCGGGGAGAGACTGTGGAGTTCTTCACCGCCGAACAACTGTCAGAAGTGGAAGTTCCCACTCCCAGTACAACAGTTGCCAAACACGTGGGCACGCCCAGTGTATGTGAGGCGGCGGCGATTCTCGGTTCTGACGGCGGCAAACTTGTCGTTCCCAAAATAAAAGGCAAAGACTGGACCGTGGCTGTGGCGATTGACCGGAAATACCTGCGCGACGAGGGCTTTATAGAGATTGTGGGTGCGGGACCAGGCGACCCTGATTTGGTGAGTGTGCGCGGCCGTAAGATGCTGGAGCGCGCCGACCTCATCCTTTATGCCGGTTCGCTGGTGCCGCGTGAACTTACTCTTTGCGCCAAGCCTGGTGCCGTGGTGCGCAGTTCGGCATCAATGTCGCTTGGAGAGCAATGCTCGCTCATGCAGGAATTTTATGAAAAAGGCTGTTTCATAGTTCGCCTGCACACCGGCGACCCGTGTATCTTCGGAGCCATTCAGGAACAGATGGCATTCTTCGATGAGCACAATATGCGCTATCATATCACTCCCGGCATCTCTTCGTTTTTGGCTGCGGCAGCCGAGCTCCGTAGCCAGTTTACGATACCTGAGCGCACCCAGACCATTATCCTGACCCGTGGAGAAGGACGTACTCCCATGCCAGAGAAAGAACAGTTGCATATGCTGGCACGGAGCCAGAGCACCATGTGCATCTTCCTGAGTGCCGCCATAGCTGATGATGTGCAGCGAGAATTACTCCAGGAATACCCTGAAGATACGCCTGTGGCGGCATGTTACCACCTTACATGGCCCGACCAGAAGATTTATCGCGGCAAGTTGAAAGACCTGGCGCGAATCATTCATGAGAACAACCTCACGCTCACCACAATGATTGTCGTAGGCGAAGCCATTGACAACCGCAAGGGCTTGTCGGAGCTGTATAACGAACATTTCACTCACCTGTATCGCAAAGGCAAGGCATGATACTGGTATTCGGTGGCACGACTGAGGGCCGCATGGCGGCTAAGGTTCTCGACGAATCGGGTGCCACCTATTACTATTCCACTCACAGTACCTTCCAGGATGTGAATCTTGCCCACGGAATCAGACTCTCGGGAGCAATGGAGCCGGAGCAGATAAGGTCATTGTGTGCCAAAAATGACATTCGGCTTATTGTGGATGCCTCACATCCATTTGCCGAAAATCTGCACCGAAACGTGGTGGAGTCGGCACGGCAGGCAAAAGTGCCGGTAATTCGTCTCAACCGCATTTTTCCTCCCCGTGACCCCGACATAGTGTGGTGCGACGACTACAATGATGCCATTAACCGGCTCGAAGAGCATGGCATAGAAAAACTGTTGGCTCTGACCGGCGTCAATACCATCGGAAGGTTGAAGGACTATTGGTGCCGCCACGAATGCTGGTTCCGTATCCTCGACCGCGACAGTTCCCGGGAGGCGACTGCCGTTGTCGGATTTCCGCAGGACCACCTTGTTTATTATGAAACTCACGACATTGCACCGCTGCTCAGAGAGTTGCGCCCAAGCGCCATTATCACCAAGGAGAGCGGCGTCAGCGGCGGGTTTCAGGAAAAAGTGGAGGCAGCCTGGAATGCCGGGGTCAAGGTTTTTGCGGTGAAATGTCCTGAATATCCATCGGTAGAAGGGGTGGAAATCTGTCATGTGAATGGCCCTTACGGACTGAGGCGGGCGGTGGAGCGACTGTTGCCTGAGTTCTTCAGTCTGCACAGTGGTCTCACAACCGGCACGTGTGCCACGGCGTCAGCTGTTGCCGCCACCAGACAGCTTCTTACTGGAGCGAAGCCATCGGCAGTGCCTGTGATTCTTCCCGACGGCGAGACGATTCATGTGCCTGTAAATTATGGCACCGATTATGCTTCGGTGTTCAAGGTGGCGGGCGATGACCCCGACGTGACCGACGGCATTGAAATCAGGGCGAAAGTGGAGCTGAGCGATAAATTTGAGATACGAGGCGGTGAAGGAGTGGGGACTTTCACTTTACCCGGATTTGATTATCCACCCGGTGAGCCAGCCATCAACAAGGCGCCGCGTCAGATGATGCGCGACAATATCAGGGAAAATGTGGCGATAACCATATCGGTACCGCAAGGCGGAGAAATTGCCCGCCGCACGTTCAATCCTCGTCTGGGCATTGAAGGCGGAATCAGCATCATTGGCGTGTCGGGGATTGTGAAACCATTCTCGGAAGAGGCATTCATTGACAGTATCCGCAAGTGTATGCAGGTGGCAAAGGCTTCGGGCAGCGGGCGCGTGGTCATAAACAGCGGTGGCAAGAGCGAGCGGTTTGTCAAGACGATTTATCCCGATTTGCCCCGGCAGGCATTTGTTGAATATGGCAACTACATCGGTGAGACGCTGAAGATAGCCGACGAATTGGAATTTCCAAAAGTCACACTTGGCGTGATGCTTGGCAAAGCCGTGAAACTCGCAGCAGGAAACCTCGACACACATAGCCGCCGTGCCACCATGGACAAGGAATTCATCTCCGGAATGCTGAGAGAGGCTGGAATAGACATCGACATTTCTGAAATAACACTTGCCCGCGAACTTTGGAAGACAATTCCCGAAGAGAAACTCCAGGCTTTCGCGTCGGTGGTAATCCACCATTGCGAACATCATTGCGCGCCACTGTTTCCGAAAGGAGACCTTAAGGTTCTTCTTATCACCGACGAGGGTAAGATTTATCACTGAATGAAATTTTAAGTTTAAATAAATTCTGCGTAAATTTGTAAATCAAATATATTGGTAAAAATGAAAAAGATATTTGGACTTTTTGTGATGGCTGTTTTGCTTGCCGCCTGTGGAAACAATGGTGGCAGGAACCCCAAAACTGAAGGTGGCTCGAATGAGGCCATAACAGTGAAGTATGCCAAGGGATTCTCCGTGCGCGATACTGCCGACATGAGACTTGTGAATGTGGGAAAGAAAGACCGCTTTGCCCTTGTCCGCAATGCCGACGCTGTGGTTCCGGAAGGCTACGTCAAGGTTCTGGTGCCTATAAAGAGCACCATCTGCATGACTTCGCTGCAGTTGTCGAATTTCACCATTCTCGACGCTCACGACGTAGTGAAAGGCATAACCGGTACAAAGAATCTGTTTAATGAAGATATCAAGGCACGTGTCAAGGACGGTCGCATAGTGAAAATCGGCATGGAAGGAGAGTTCGACAATGAACTTGTGATTGCCGCAAATCCCGATGTCATTTTCATTTCGCCGTCGAAGCGTGGTGGATATGAGACAATTAAAGAAACCGGAATCACTCTTGTTCCTCATCTGGGTTACAAGGAACTCGACCCTCTGGGACAGGCGGAATGGATTAAGTTCATCGGTATGTTCATCGGAAAGGAAAAGGAGGCTAACGAGATATTCAGCGGCATAGAGAGCCGTTACAACGACCTGAAGGCGAAGGCTGCGAAGGCAACGCCGCGCCCCACCATCACCAGCGGTGAGATGCACTATGGCAACTGGCACGCTGTTGGCGGCAAGAATTATCTGGCGCAGATATTCCGTGACGCGGGAGCCGACTATGTTATCAACGACGACGAGACATCGGGCGAGGACCTGGAATTTGAAAAGATGTACGCGCTCTCAGCCAATGCCGACTACTGGCGCATTCTCAACAGTTATCACGGCGATTTCTCCTATGAAGCGCTCAAGGCCGAAGAGCCGCGTAACGAGATGTTCAAGGCATTCAAGGAGAAAAAGGTGATTTACTGCAACATGAAACAGACGCCTTATTATGAGATTGCTCCCGTTCAGCCCGACTTGCTGCTGAAGGACTTCATCGCCATTCTCCATCCCGAACTTGTGGAGAAGGATTACACCCCAACGTTCTATCACCTGCTGAAATGAAACGCACCCTGCCATTGATGCTGTCGCTTGTTTGCTTCATCATTGTGATGATGATTGTGAACTTGTTCATCGGAACTGTTGAAATTCCGGTGCGAAGCATTTGCGGTATTCTGCTGGGGCAGGGGAGCGAGTCGGAAATATGGACCAACATCATCCTCAGTTCGCGACTGCCGCAGGTTCTTACTGCCATTGTGGCTGGTGCGGGACTTGCAGTGAGCGGACTGATGATGCAGACCATCTTCCACAATCCGCTTGCCGGACCTTCCATTCTCGGAATATCCAACGGTGCCAGTCTGGGAGTGGCTTTCGTGGTATTGCTTTCAGGGCAGATTGGCGGAGTGGCGCTGAGTACGCTGGGCTATCTCGGCGACGCGGCCGTCACTGTGGCGGCAATCATCGGGGCTGTGGCGGTGATGATGCTCATAGTGTGGATTTCCGGTGTTGTAAGGGGAAATGTCACGCTGCTGATAATTGGAGTGATGATAGGATATCTTGCCACCGCCATCATAGGAGTGATGAAGTTTCTCAGTCCCGAGGAGGACGTGAAGGCATTTGTGGTGTGGGGATTGGGCTCATTTTCGCGTGTTTCGGGCGATCACATGATATTGTTCGTGGTGATGATGTGCATTCTGATTCCACTGAGTTTCCTCTTCGTCAAACCATTGAACGCGATGCTGCTTGGCGACCGTTATGCCGCCAATCTTGGCGTGAGCGTTAAGAGGATGCGCACTTGGATTATTGTGTGCGCCGGCGTGCTCGTGGCTGTAGTTACGGCATACTGCGGACCCATAATGTTCATTGGC
>JAGCVR010000015.1 GCA_017962285.1 Muribaculaceae bacterium
ACTGTACCACGATCCATGTAAATAAGTCGCGAGGTTGCTTTAGGAATGTGTGCCGACAGGTATTTGCGGAATGCCTGGGCCCATAGCTCATTGTTGAACGTGGGAGTTTCTTCAGTGGCCATATTCATGGAAACATGGGTTGACATGCAGGCAACACCTCCAAACACATTGGGATATTCACAAATAGCATAAAGGGATATGAGGCCTCCCATGCTGGAACCGAGCATGAACGTATGTTCCGGTCCGGCATAAGTGCTGTAGTGGGAGTCGATGAACGGTTTCAACTCATTGACCACAAACTGCAGATAGGCATCAGCTTTCAGGGCAATACCTGACGGTATGAGGTTCCGTTGGCTTTCTGGGAGGTATTTAAGCATTTTTTGAGGGAAGTAATCGCCTAGTCGGTTGCTTGTGTTGTCGATGCCGACGACAATGGTTGGCCTTATTTCGCCGTTTTCGGTGAGACTGCCCATTACTTCGTCCACCTGCCATTCCTGGTGGTTCCATGTGGTGGCGGCATCAAAGAGCATTTGCCCGTCGTGCATGTAGATTACGTCGTGCTTGACCGAGGGAGAATAGTTGCTGGGCAACCACACCACGACATTTCGAGCCTCAACATATTGTGACTGGAATGCGGGATAATAGTTGAGAGAACCGGATGTAATCTGGTAGTTGGTTGAGGTTGGCTGTTGGGCAGATGCAGCAAAAGCGATGATACCTGCAAAAATGAGAGTCTTGACGCGTTTCATGAGATTTTGAATTAAGATTTATGAAAAGAGGCGCTGTGAACAGGAACACAGCGCCTCTCGATATCGTTTAATTGGTGAATTTACTTTCATAAGCGGGAATGCCCGTGAGCTTAATGTCGAATTGGAGCATTGAGAATGGCAATATTATCTCTCCTTTCTTGTTTGTTCCATAGGCGATATTATATGGAATTATCACACGGCAGCTGTCCCCAACGTGCATTTGCTGAATGGCTATGCTCCAGCCGTCAATAACCGTAGTCAACTTAGTCCGGTAAATACTGTCGGCAGGCGAAGTGCTCAGGAATGAGGAATCGAAGGCTTCACCGGTATAGATTCGTCCTATGTATTTAACATCAACTGTTGACGAGTATTTAGGGGAAAGGTTCTCCTGGGTCTTGCTTCGGTCATTGAACCAATGCATCAGTACTGAAGCAGATTTGTCGTAATCTGGCGAAACGACCGAATAGTAGGCGTTTCCATTCTCATCTTTGAGGAGCTTTTGCTGGTTGAACCAGTTCTCGTTGGCAATGAGCCAATCCTTGTATTCTTTATAAGGATCTTCGCTTTTAAGGCACGAGACCAAAGAAGAGAGGATTATCAGGGTTAATAATGTGATTGGGAATCGTTTCATAATATCTTTTGAAATTGATTTAAGAGGATTTACTGGGCGAGCGACTTGAGCAGGTTGTTGAGGCTGCAGGCATTTCCGATCAAGCGCGGCAGGTCTTCGATGGCTACGCGCTCTTGCTGCATTGTGTCGCGGTCGCGAAGCGTAACGGTGTTGTCTTCAAGGGTCTGTCCGTCAACAGTGACGCAGAACGGAGTGCCAATGGCATCGTGGCGGCGATAACGTTTGCCCACAGAGTCTTTCTCATCGTAGTTGCAGGCGAAATCGAATTTGAGAAGATTCATTATTTCGTGTGCCTTTTCTGGCATGCCGTCTTTCCTTACCAAGGGCAGGATTGCGCATTTTACCGGAGCGAGGGGGCGTGGCAGATGCAGAACCACACGACTGTCGCCATTCTCGAGCTTTTCTTCTTCGAACGAAGAACAAAGCACGGAGAGGAACATACGGTCAACTCCGATACTTGTCTCTATTACATAAGGAGTGTAGGATTTGTTCAGCTCGGGGTCGAAATACTGTATTTTCTTGCCTGAGTATTTCTCGTGTTGCGAAAGGTCGAAGTCGGTCCGGCTGTGAATACCTTCCACTTCCTTGAACCCGAATGGCATCTGGAACTCAATGTCGGTAGCTGCATTGGCGTAGTGCGCGAGTTTCTCGTGGTCATGGAAGCGATATTTCTCGTCGCCCATACCGAGCGCTTTGTGCCATGCAAGGCGGGCTTGTTTCCAGTATTGGAACCACTGGAGCTCTTCTCCCGGGCGAACAAAGAACTGCATTTCCATCTGTTCGAATTCTCTCATTCTGAAGATAAACTGACGGGCAACGATTTCGTTGCGGAAAGCTTTTCCTATCTGGGCGATTCCGAACGGAAGTCTCATTCTGCCTGTCTTCTGCACATTGAGGAAATTAACGAAAATACCTTGTGCAGTCTCGGGGCGGAGGTAAACGTCCATAGTGGCGTCGGCGCTGCTTCCCATTTGGGTCTTGAACATGAGATTGAACTGACGTACGTCGGTCCAGTTTTTTGTTCCGGAAATCGGGTCCACTATTTCGTAGTCGAGAATTATCTGTTTCAATTCGGCGAGATCGTTGCCATTAAGGGCTTTCTCAAAACGCTGGTGGAGCAAATCGCGCTTTGCCTGCAGTTCAAGCACGCGCGGGTTCGTCTGGCGGAACATGTCTTCATTGAAGCTGTTGCCGAAACGTTTGGCGGCCTTAGCCACTTCCTTTGCAATCTTGTCGTCGAATTTTGCTAATTCGTCCTCAATGAGGACATCGGCGCGATAGCGTTTTTTTGAATCGCGGTTGTCAATAAGGGGGTCGTTGAACGCATCGACATGCCCCGACGCTTTCCAAATGGTGGGGTGCATGAAAATTGCAGAGTCAATGCCCACGATGTTTTCATGCAGTAATGTCATCGCTTCCCACCAGTAGCGCTTTATGTTGTTTTTCAGCTCAACTCCGTTCTGGGCGTAATCATAAACCGCGCCGAGTCCGTCGTAGATTTCGCTTGACGGAAAAACGAATCCATATTCTTTTGCGTGTGAAACTATCCTTTTGAAAACATCTTCTTGTGCCATAATTAATTTACTTTGAATAATATTTTGTATTGACTTGCAAAGATAGCAAATTGTTTTGAGTTATTTGTGTAACTTTGCAAGAAAAAATATGCAAGTTATTGAAATGATAAGGGAGTTGCTGGGTCGCGGTAAAAGCGAGGAGGCAATTAAATCGGTAAACGAGTCGCTTTCGGCTAAGGACACTGGGGACGAGCAGGTGGCATTGCTTCTCTATTATCGTGGTAATGCGTATCGCCAGATGGGCGATTACGCCAGAGCCCTCAACAGTTACCTCGAGTCGATGGAATGTAACCCCGACGGTCCTGCAGCAGAGGCTTATCGTTCATTACAGGAGATACTGCAGTTTTACGACAAGGACAGATATAACCCATGAAAATTGAAGCAGAGGTTGGTGAAACTCTGCTTGTATAGTCGATAGATTGAAGTTAAAGACTGATTCTTGTCGCGCAGACTTCATCCTGAACAAATACCGATGCGAGAGAAGAGAACTTATCGGCATCATCAGTCGTTTGGTATGTGCATGTCGCTCCTTTAGAACACCGCGTCTCAATTTCCGGATGGCGGGTGAGGTAATCCTGTAGGCTGTGTGCCACAATGGGTCCCTGTTCAATCAGGTTGATGGCAGGCGGCAGGTATTTGGCTATTTTGTTAATAAGCAGAGGATAGTGGGTGCAGCCGAGTATCACGGTGTCGATGTCGGGGCAAATATTTAGCAGCGCATCGATATCTTTTTTAACGAAGAAATCGGCACCATCGCTTTGTGCTTCCCGGTTTTCCACGAGAGGAACCCACATGGGGCAGGCATGCGAGAACACTTTGAAATCGGGATACATCTTTGCAATTTCAATATCATAGGACTTGCTCTGAACGGTGCCTGGTGTACCAAAGAGACCGATTTTCCCGTTTCTTGTGGCTGATGAAAGTGCTTCCACGGTGGGGCGGATAACGCCGAGCACTCGTCGTGTGGGGTCAATTCCCGGCAGGTCGTTCTGCTGAAT
>JAGCVR010000150.1 GCA_017962285.1 Muribaculaceae bacterium
CCTCGTTCTCAGCCTCGAACGTTATGTGATAACTTGTGGTCCACACATCACCTTTGATTGAGAAATACTGTTTGGGACGGGGCATGAAGACAAGGCAAGCCACTGCCGCGATTGCCAAAATCAGAATCAGCACATATTTCCAGCCGAATGAGTTTTTTTTAGACTGTTCGTCTTTTCCAGCAACAGAATTATCCATTTTCGCTTAATTTATTATGTTTTTACAAAATTAATGCTATCTTTGTGAAAAATCAGAATTATAAACCAAAAAAAATAGATTTGAATCATGAAAAGTATCAGAACATTATCTTTGGCTGTCCTGCTTTTCACGGGCATAGCCTGCTTCGCCGATTCGCCTCTCACCTCCACCGACTTCGCAAAATGCTATTCCGACTGCAAGATGGTGGCAATGGCGCAGAACCTCACGGATACTGAACTCAACACTTCTCTGCTCAGCTTCCTCTCCGACCCGAAAAGCCCCGTGGACCAGCGTGTGGCTGTGGTGAATGCCGTGGGCTGGAACTTCAACGGAAAAACCACCGGCGACCAGCTGAAGAGCTATCTGATGAAAAAACTTAAAGTGAAGAAGGAGGAAGACCTCGCCAAGAAACTGGACAGCGGCTCACTCATCACCTATGCCTATGCGAAGGCCATGAGCGACTATTTCGATGTGAAAGATGCCATGGCGCTGGCGGAAACAGCGGTGAAAAAGAATAAAAAAGGCAGTTTCTCAATCAATCTCATCGCCGCGCTGATCCGTGCCCAGTACTACATGGATTTTGACTGGAGCGCGGTATATAACACTGTTCACGAAGTGCTCAACGATGGCGCCCTCAATCTGGATATGCGTCAGGATGCCATCGACGCCATTTGGGACTACGTAAAACTCTACAAGCCAGAGGAATAACCCACCAGATTTTACGTGGCAGATATCCCATCGCCCTCGGACCCGATTATAATATAATGAATCGTGTGGGTGTTGCGGGCGGCTGGGATGGGGATTTACATTGTTAATTGGCTTAATACGCTGGTATATGCGCAATTAGCCAAGCCCAATTTGCATATCTAAACCAAAGTTTACAAAATTTAGCACCCGAAATGTGTGGATATAACAAAATAAATCACTAACTTTGAACG
Source organism: Muribaculaceae bacterium (assembly GCA_017962285.1). GTDB lineage: Bacteria > Bacteroidota > Bacteroidia > Bacteroidales > Muribaculaceae > Sodaliphilus. The sequence goes on from JAGCVR010000150.1 coordinate 1,135, forward strand.
TTTTTATGTTAAAAAAGAGCGCGAAACAGGCGTCAACCACTTATAGAATGTGGGCTAACGGCAGATTTCTGCAAACGTTTCGCTCTTGTATAAAAGAAGATTATGAAGGAAATTAAGATATTATTCACACTGATTGCATTCACCCTGGCTTTTTCTTTCGGCGCCAACGCCCAGAATCTCCAGTCGGTGAAAAACAGAGCTCATTCAAATTTGCTTGCCAAGCAAACCACAATTCAAGACCAGATCAAAGCCGAGCAGACTCAGAAACTCGTTGAAGAACTCTACGACGAGGAAGAACCAGAGCCCGACATCTATGAGGAAGGCTGGGAGAGTGGTCTTGTGAACCCGTTCAACAAAGCCGATGTGCCTAACCGCAAGGACATCGACGTTACGGGATATGTGATGCCGCTGAAGAACTACCGCGTGAGTTCCAATTACGGTTATCGTCCCCGTTTCCGCAGGGTTCATAAGGGAATTGACCTTGCCTGCCCCATGGGCGACACTGTCCGCACCATGTTCGACGGCAAAGTGCGTCTGACAAAGTATGAGCGCGGTGGCTTCGGATTCTATGTGATCGTGCGTCACGAAAACGGACTCGAGACTGTTTACGGACACCTTTCCAAGTTCCTCGTTCAGCCGAACCAGTATGTGAAGGCCGGCACACCCATTGCATTGAGCGGATCAACAGGCCGCAGCACCGGTCCTCACCTGCATCTCGAGACCCGTTTCATGGGTTATGCCATCAATCCCGCAGCCATCTTTGACTTCGAGAACCGTGTGGCTCACACCGATACATATACATTCAACAAGAGCAACTACAGCGAGAGCCGCAGCTATTCACCGAGCGCAACCTACGCATCGGTCAAGAAGCACGCAAAGAAGAATGGCCGCCAGACACGTCAGGGTCGCAGCAAACGCAGCACCTACAAGGTTCGCAGTGGCGACAACCTAAGCACTATTGCAGCCAAGAACGGCACCACAGTGGCTAATCTGCGCCGCCTGAACGGCATTACCGGCAACAAGATTAAGTCGGGCAAGGTGATAAAGGTGAAATAAGGAAGTTCTTAAAGAGATATAATGATGGCGCCCATAACCGAGCGCCATCATTTTTGTGCGGGTCAGCAGATGAGGTTTTCGATGCGGAGACCCTGAAGGTGTGCCCTGAGGCGTGCCTCGTTCAGTTCGCGCACCACCGTGAGTCCTATGGCGCGCGTCATCAGGATGTCGTCGTGCTTTCCCCGCTTGGCGCCGTAGCCTCCGTTCTGCTTCACCTCATACCAGCTCATCTCGTTCACGGCTTCACGGTCGCGCTCCACATAAAGTCCGTCGCGGACATATTCTATCAGGGTGCTTATTGCAGCCTGCTTTGTCTCGCGGTTGGTCTGGAAGCCCGGGCGGCCGCTTTGGGGGCGGTGATAGATGTGGTGATATTTGCGCGCCAGTACGGCAAGCACAAATTCGCTGCTGTCGCCTTCGGTCATTTCACATTCCAGGGTGTTGCTCTCCACCACCAGCAGGGCGTTGGAATAGAACCTGGCAGTCTGTGCCGCTTTCCATGCGAGCAGGTCGTGGTCGATGTGTCCGCGCCATTGGGCCACCACCTCGGCTTTGTCACCGAGGCACTCGCCGCGGTCGATGACACTTATCACAGAGAAATCCGAACTTTCGCTCCGTCCACCCACGTCAACCGTCACCACCCACCGGTGCCGCACGTTGCTTGCCTCCGGTTTGCGCCACATCTGCATGAGCCCGTTTTTGGCGGGGACCCAGCGGATATTGGTGAGCGATTTGTAGTCGGCTGCAATGTCGCCCACTTCGGCAGGCTCGCGGCACGTCTTTGCAAACTCCGTGAGGCGGCCTATGTCGAATACCATGCGGCCTGTTGTATTGAAAGCCTCGATGTCGTTGGAGGGAAACTCCGCCATCATCTGCGAATGGCTCTGATACTCGCGCCGTTTGTGATGATACCAGTTTATCATTTCCAGGGTGCATCCCTGCTTGAACCAAAGGTCGCGCTCGTAATCGTCCATCTCGTCCCACAAAGTCTTGGCGTCGGCCACCTTGCGCCTGTAAATCTCTATCTCGTGCCACGGGACAAACACGGCGGTCTTGTCGCTCTCGCCGGCACGCGACCTGAGCCACTCGGTGTGGAAGAAATTGCCCATGCCGTTGGCTGTGCTTTCGTAAACCACCACCGAATCCTGCTTCATGGGAATTGCGCCGCACACGCTGCGCACCACGTCCTCGGGGTTGTGGCGTTCTGTCTCGGGCCAGAATGCTACCTCGGTAAGGTGAGCCATTGAGATGTCGAAACCCCTGACCGATTCCTGCATCTGTGCCGAACCCATCAGCACCACGCATCCGCGGCCGGTGATTTCACTCACGTTCTTGCTGCCCTCGAAACCCTTGAAACTCATTTGTTTGCCGTTGTCGGTAAATTCTGCGGGATAGTTTCTCAACAGGCGGCTGTAGATACCCTTTATGGCACTCGACGTGTCGCGCAGATGACCGCAAATGAGGCTGTTCCAGTTCTTGTGCAGCATCATCTGAATCCAAGCCATATACATCTGCACAAGCGTGCTGCCTCCCCACTGGCGCGCCTTGAGCAAAATCACCCTGACAGGCTCTCCTGCTGTCCGCTGGTTCTCCATCACGGCGAGAAGACGGCGCTGGGCTCTGTTCAGCACAAACGGTATGTCGCGGCCAGTAACCTTGTCGCGGATTTTCACGCACATGACGCACCAGTACTCGAAGTCATAGCGAAGCCTCGCCTTGCGGAAACGGCCCGCGTCGTCGAACGTGGACTGCGGTTCGCGTTGCGCCATCACGGCGGGCACCAGGTATCTCACGCCACGCACCATGCGTTCTGTGCGAGGTCCGTGGCATCCGGTGCCTGTGACGGGGTCATAGTCCGCTTTGAGCGCAAGGTTTCTGCGTCCGTTCTCGGCCAGGACGGCACTTATGTCGGTTTCTTTAACCACGTTCTCCATAGTAATCTCAGTTTCCGCAAAATTACCATGGAACCAGAGCCATGTAAATGCCGTTTTCGCCAACTTTGCTAAGTTACTTATGCGCAGAAATGAAAAACAATTTTTTATTTCGCTCGTTTATTCGTAACTTTGTGCCAAATTTGTGATTAAAAAACAGAAACTTAATAAAAACATATATTACAATGGCATTTTTAGATTTTCTGAAGTTCTTTTTAGGAGACAAGTCGCAGCGCGATATTAAAAAGCTGCAACCCCTTGTGGATAAAACCCTTGAAATACACGAAGAACTGAAAAACCTCAGCAACGACGAGTTGCGCGCCCGCACGGCACAAATCCGCGAAATGCTTTCGCAGAGTGTGGCGGGATATAAGGAGGAAATAGCAAAGACAAAAGAGGAAATTGAATCGCTCGAATACGATAAGCGTGAACCCCTGTGGGACAAAATCGACAAGCTGGAAGGCAAAATCCTCGATGAGCTCGAGGACCGGCTGAACGACTCGCTCCCCACCGTGTTCGCCATAGTAAAGGAAACCGCCCGCAGGTTTGCCGAAAACGAGAATGTGGAGGTCACCGCCACCCAGATGGACCGCGACCTCGCAGCCGAGGGACGCGACTTCCTCACACTCGACGGCGACAAGGCCATCTATCACAATCACTGGGAAGCCGGCGGCAACGAAACGGTGTGGAACATGGTTCACTATGACGTTCAGCTCATTGGCGGCGCCGTGCTTCATCAGGGAAAAATCGCCGAGATGGCAACCGGTGAAGGAAAGACGCTGGTGGCAACATTGCCGGTATTCCTCAACGCACTCACTGGAAACGGTGTGCATGTTGTGACAGTGAACGACTACCTTGCTAAGCGTGACTCCGAGTGGATGGGACCGCTCTATATGTTCCACGGACTGAGCGTGGCTTGTATCGACAAGACGCAGCCCAACAGCGACGAGCGCCGTCATGCATATAACTGCGACATCACTTTCGGTACGAACAGCGAATTCGGCTTCGACTACCTTCGCGACAACATGGCGATGAGACCCGAGGACTGCGTGCAGCGCAGCCACAACTACGCTATCGTCGACGAGGTTGACTCGGTGCTTATCGATGACGCCCGTACCCCTCTCATTATTTCAGGTCCGGTGGCAAAGGGCGAAGACCAGTATTTCAACGACTTCAAGCCCAATGTGGAACGCGTTTACGAAGCCCAGAGGCGGCTCGTGACCCAGTTGCTCACCGATGCCAAGCGGCTCATGGCGAGCGACGATGAGAAAGACGTGAAAGAAGGGGCGCTTCTTCTGTTCCGTGCCTATAAGGGTCTGCCCAAGTACAAACCGCTGATCCGCTTCCTCTCGCAGGACGGCATCAAGCCCATGATGCTCAAGACGGAAGCATACTATATGCAGGACAACAACCGCGAGATGCCGGTAGTTACCGATCCGCTGTTCTTCATCATCGAGGAGCAGAACAATACGGTGGAACTCACCGACAAGGGCATCGACGTGCTGACAAAGGGAACCGACGACCCGAAATTCTTCGTACTGCCCGATATAGCTGCCGAACTCTCGGCAGTTACGAACGAGCCTCTGAGCGATGAGGAGAAAGTGGCAAAGAAAGACGAACTGCTTTCGAACTATGCCATTAAGTCGGAACGTGTTCACACCGTTACCCAGCTGCTCAAGGCTTACACACTCTTCAACCGCGACGATGAATATATCGTTACCGAAGACGGTAAGGTGAAAATCGTGGACGAACAGACGGGCCGTGTGATGGAAGGCCGCCGATACAGCGACGGACTCCACCAGGCAATCGAGGCCAAGGAAGGCGTGAAAGTGGAAGCCGCCACGCAGACGTTTGCCACGATTACGCTGCAGAACTATTTCCGCATGTATCACAAACTCGCCGGTATGACCGGTACCGCCATCACGGAAGAGGGCGAGTTCGACAATATCTACAAGCTCGAGGTTGTGACAATCCCCACCAACAAGCCTGTGATTCGCATGGATATGCCCGACCGTGTCTATAAGACCGAGAAAGAGAAATTCGCAGCGGTAATAGACGAGATAGTGCGGATGCGCGATGCAGGACGTCCAACCCTCGTGGGTACCACCAGCGTGGAAATCTCCGAGAAACTGAGCCGACTCCTGAATATGCGTCACATTGAACACAACGTCCTCAACGCCAAGCTGCACCAGAAGGAGGCCGACATCGTGGCTCACGCCGGTCGCTCCGTGAACGGCAAGGGTGTGGTTACAATCGCCACCAACATGGCAGGTCGTGGAACCGACATCAAGCTTACCGAAGAAGTGCGTGCCGCAGGCGGTCTTGCCATTATCGGCACCGAGCGCCATGAATCACGTCGTGTGGACCGCCAGTTGCGCGGTCGTTCAGGCCGTCAGGGCGACCCGGGTAGTTCGGTGTTCTTCGTTTCGTTCGAGGACAAGGTGATGCGTCTGTTCGCCAGCGAACGTGTGGTGAAATTCCTGGACCGCATGGGACTGCACGATGGTGAGGCGATTGAGTCGAAGATGGTGACCAATGCCATTGAAAACGCCCAGAAACGTGTGGAAGAGAATAACTTCGGTATCCGTAAGCACCTGCTCGAGTACGACGATGTGATGAACACTCAGCGTAATGTGGTCTATACCCGTCGCCGCCACGCACTTGTGGGAGAGCGAATCGGCACCGATATCATCAACACACTCTACGACAGCGTGGAAG
>JAGCVR010000016.1 GCA_017962285.1 Muribaculaceae bacterium
AACAGTGCGCATTACCGTCAGTGCAGTTCGTTGCTTATCTCATAATGGTTGCGGTCTGGGGCGTGGCGAATCACCAGTTCGCCAAGGAAACCCGTCAGGAACAGTTGGGTTCCTATTATCATAAACGTGAGCGACAGGTAGAAATAGGGCGAATCGGTCACTAAAATGTAGTGGTTTCCCACATACATGTTGTAGAGTTTGCTCGCACCCACCACTATCACTGCAATGAATCCAATGATGAACATGAGGCTGCCGAGAAGTCCGAACAGATGCATCGGTTTCACGCCGAATTTGCTCTGGAACCAGAGTGTCATCAGGTCCAGGTAGCCGTTCACGAAACGGTCCAGTCCAAACTTGGTGAAGCCATACTTGCGTGCCTGATGCTGAACCACTTTCTCGCCAATCTTTGTGTAGCCGGCATTTTTCGCCAGATATGGGATGTAGCGGTGCATGTCGCCATACACCTCTATGTGCTTCACCACTTCCGCGCGATAAGCCTTGAGCCCGCAGTTGAAATCGTGCAGATTCTTGATGCCGCTCACCCGGCGCGCCGTGGCGTTGAACAGCTTGGTGGGCAACGTCTTCGAAAGAGGGTCGTAGCGCTTCTTCTTCCAGCCGCTCACCAGGTCGTAGCCTTCTTCCGTTATCATCCGGTAGAGTTCCGGAATCTCGTCGGGCGAATCCTGGAGGTCGGCATCCATGGTTATCACCACATCGCCCTGAGCGCGCGCAAAGCCAACGTTCAAGGCTGGCGACTTGCCATAGTTGCGGCGGAAACACACTCCCTTCACCGCAGGATTCTTCTTGTGAAGATCCTCAATCACTTGCCATGAATTGTCGGTGCTGCCGTCATTTATCATCAGCACTTCGTAACTGAAGCCGTGCTCGTTCATCACTCGCTCTATCCATGCCACCAGCTCGGGGAGCGATTCTGCCTCGTTGAACAGGGGTACTATTACTGAAATATCCATTTGTCTAAAAAATACGTTTCTTATATTGTATCAAGGCTGTCGCCTGATTTTACTCGTTCTCACAATCGCCGAAGTGAGCGCGCTCAGCAGCGAACCCATGAATGTGGTGCTCCAGAAAAGGCTCATCACCATCTGAATGGGTGTGGGGAGCAGGCCTTCCTTGATGATGCTTTCAAGGGTTGGCGCTATCTGTGTCTCGGCAAGCGACGGTGATTTATAGATTTCAAGCGCCATCTGCGCCTGGTGCATGATGAAATCGGGGCGTATCCACTGCAGCACCACGTAGGTCACCGCACCGGTAATGAGCGAACCGCAGATAAACATGAGGATGCCCAGCATCCACAAGTCGGAAAACGTGGCTTTACTCTGCGATGAAATCCATTCACGGCGCTGGTAGCGATAGACCACTACTGGCGTGAGCGTCAGCATCACAAGTGCCACAATGGCAAGGGGTGCCACCTTGTCAACGTAGATGAACGACAGTGCCATGGCACTCAGCCACAGCCCCATAATGGCTCCGTAGTCGGCTCCGCGGGCAAAAAGATTACGTTCCTTGTTCACTCCCATTGCGCTCTTTTCGTCGGATTATCATGCAAAGATAGCAAAATGTTTTCAGTTTTCGCTTTCAAGTCCTCAGTTTTGTGATGGAATGGGCATGGCTGGCCAGCCAAAGTCTTGATAAAGTGAGACTTTCAGCCCACGGTCTTTTACCGCTTTCGCAAGCTGCTCTGCACGCACTTGTTCGCGTGCTTTCTCATCGGAGTTTATGCTTTGGAATTTCTCATAGTTGTTGCCGAAAATCCGTTTTGCGCTTTCCTGGTTCTTTGAACCGTCTTCAACCTGGTCAAAGCCGGTGATGGTGTATTTTCCGTCGGCGAAAGCCACGTGCATAAGTCCGGGATGACTCCCGCCCGATGCTGTCTTAAGTGTGTCGCCGCTGATGTTGTAGTTGAACACCCAGTAGTCGCCCCACACAAGGATGTTGCAGGAATCGCTCTCGTCTGCGGCAATCACACTGTAGCTCGGTATGCACACCTGTGCCTGTGCATAGGATTTCCCTATGCTGTCCACAAGATATTCCTCTATAGCGGTGAGATAGGTCGCTGAATCGGCGGTTGCGCAGATCGTGTCGGCCTCTTCTATTATTTCTTCTTTCTCTGCCTGATTCTGGCAGGAAATCAGGGCTATGCCCGCTAAAAATGCTGATACAATTAAAATACGTTTCATCTGATATGTGCTTTTTTTGGTTAATATCTTTAGGTAACTTGAAATCTTATTTCTTCAACTGGTGAACGGGGAATGAGAAATATGTGTCGGCAAACGGCTCGTTGACAAGCGTGAAGTGCCACCATTCCGACGAAAGTGGCTTGAAGCCATGGCGAAGCATGGCGCGGCGCAATATCATGCGGTTGGCAAACTGCTCTGCCGTTATGGTGCGCCCGGCTGGCGATGTGCCGCCGGTGTATTCGCCCGTCTCGGGATTGCCGCAGAAGTCGGGATGGCTTTCTTCGCCGAACCAGTCGAATGTGCCGCCCATGTCAACCTCTTTCTCTGTGGTCATGTCGAACAGTGTCAGGTCCACCGTCGAGCCGCGCGTGTGTCCGCTCCGGGCCATGATGTACTCCTGCTCGAAAAGGACCGACTTGTCAAGGTCGGGGTAGAAATACTGTTTCATCAGGGTGTCGGGGATGTCTTTCGACCACCGCACGAAGTTGTCAACGGCGCATTGAGGGCGGTAGGCATCGTAGATTTTCAGCCTGTAACCCATGGCTTTCACATCGTCGCTCACCGCACGGAGCGCCTCGGCAGCCTCGCGGGTGAGCAGTGCCGTGGGCTCAAGATAGCCGTCGATACGTGTGCCGACAAAATTGTAAGTGCTGAAATATCGTATTTCAAGAATCGCGTCGGGAACAGCATCTGTCAGTGTCACAAAAGCAGCCTCGTCTCCCTGGCAGCAGCTCGATGGCGCGCAGCACGCATTCTCGCCGAAGCATTGCGCTGAAAGAGAGAAAACGCAGGCAATGGCCAACAATGCTATTCTTCGGATTATCATAATAATTGGTTTTTAAGCTTAATGTATTGCAAAGTTATATAAAAAATCGCATTTTTTTGTAACTTTGCATAATTCTAATCACAAAACGCATAAACCCATGAAAGGTATTCAGGTAAAAAGCGAAATAAAACCATTGAAAAAGGTGCTTCTGCACCGCCCTGGACGTGAACTGCTTAATTTGACACCAAACACCCTTGAGGAACTCCTCTTCGACGATATCCCTTATCTGAAAGTTGCTGAGGAGGAACACGACGCATTCTCTCTTCTGCTGAGAAAGAACGGCGTGGAAGTGGTCTATCTTGAGGAACTTATGGCTCAGGTGCTCGACATGGGGGAGGATATCCGCCATGAGTTCCTGAAGCAGTATATAGCCGAAGCTGGCGTCAGGGCTTCCAAATACAATCAGGTGATTTACGAGTATCTCTCCGGCATTAGGCACAGCAAGACCTTGGTGCTTAAGACAATGGAGGGTATTTATCTCAATGAACTCAACGCAATCAGCCGTAACGACGAACCGTCGCTTGCCGACATGGTGCGCGGCGACAGTCGAATTGTGGTGAACCCCATGCCCAACCTCTATTTCACTCGCGACCCGTTCGAGAGTATCGGTATCGGAGCCGGCATAAACAGGATGTTCTCGCAGACCAGATGCCGCGAGACGATTTACGCCGATTTCATCTTCCGCTACCATCCCGATTTCGTGGATGTGCCCCATTATTACGAGCGCACATTGCCGTTCCACATCGAAGGCGGCGACGTGCTCAACCTCACCGAGCACACCCTGGCGGTGGGTATCTCCCAGCGCACCGAACCCGATGCCATCGAAGCATTGGCGAGAAATATCTTCAATGCGCCCGTCGCATCCATCGAAACAATTCTTGCAATCAAGATTCCTGAATCTCGGGCCTTTATGCACCTCGACACCGTGTTTACACAAATCGACGTAGATAAGTTCATGGTACATCCGGGAATCCTCGACCCCGTGGAAGTGTTCAAAATCACGTTGTCAAAAGAGGGAAAACTGCAAATAATGCGCCAGCGCGAGACGCTGGAAATGACGCTTGCACATGCCCTCGGAGTGGACCACGTCACACTTATAAAATGCGGTGGTGGCGACCGCATCACTGCCGAGCGTGAGCAGTGGAACGACGGCTCGAACACGCTGTGCATCGCACCGGGTAAGGTGGTTGTCTATGAGAGGAACGACGTTACTAATGCCATCCTCCGCAGCCATGGACTCACGGTGCTGGAAATCCCAAGCAGCGAACTCTCTCGCGGACGAGGCGGACCACGATGCATGAGTATGCCGCTCTGGAGAGAATAAGGCAGCAATTCTGTGCCCAATTATAAAAATCTGATTATTAACTCAAAAAAAACATTATATTATGCCAAGAAGTCTGTCAGGAAGAAGTTTCCTAAAATTACTCGATTTTTCAACCGAAGAAATCCAATATCTATTGGAACTCTCCAAGGATTTTAAACGTCTCAAGCGTGCCGGCACGCCTCACAAGTATTTGACTGGAAAGAACATAGTCCTCTTGTTCGAGAAAACTTCCACGCGCACTCGCTGCTCGTTCGAAGTGGCTGGTAATGACCTGGGAATGGGTGTTACTTACCTCGACCCGGGCTCGTCGCAGATGGGCAAGAAAGAATCGCTCGAGGACACCGCAAAAGTGCTGGGACGTATGTACGACGGTATTGAATACCGCGGTTTCGACCAGCAGGTGGTCGAAGACTTGGCGCGTCATGCCGGAGTACCCGTGTGGAACGGTCTCACTACACAGTTCCATCCAACTCAGATGCTTGCCGACGTGCTTACCATTGAGGAGAACTTCGGGTATTATAAAGGCCTGAAAATGGTGTTTATGGGCGATGCCCGCAACAATGTGGCAAATTCGCTCATGGTGGTGAGCGCGAAACTGGGGATCAATTTCGTGGCTTGCGGACCTAAGGAGAACATGCCCGATGAATTGCTCGTGGCTACTTGCCGGAAAATAGCAGAAGAGAATGGCTCCACCATTACTCTCACCGACGACGTTAAGGCCGGAACGGAAGGTGCGCACGTCATCTACACCGACATCTGGGTGTCGATGGGCGAGGCTCCAGAACTGTGGGCAGAACGCATCCGCAACCTCAGTCCGTATCAGGTGAACGACGACGTGATGGCTAATGCCGCTCCCAACGCTATCTTCATGCACTGTCTGCCGTCGTTCCACGACTTGGAGACTACCGTGGGACGTGAAATCTTCGAGAAATTCGGGCTCCGCGAAATGGAAGTTACCGACAAGGTGTTCCGCTCACGCCAGAGCAAGGTGTTCGACGAGGCGGAAAACCGACTGCACACCATCAAGGCGGTTATGTATGCCACCTTGAAATAGGGTAGTGCGGGTTCTTTTTTCAACGTATTAAAGTTATTTTTATGGCTAAACGACTTGTAATAGCCTTGGGCGGTAATGCCCTGGGCAATACTCCGCAGGAACAGCTGCGGCTTGTGCAGCGCACCGCAAGTACCATAGTGGACCTCGTTCAGGAGGGCTACGATGTGGTGGTGGGGCATGGTAATGGTCCGCAGGTGGGAATGGTGAACCTCGCTTTTGAATTCTCCGCTGGCAACGGTGGCGGACCTCCCGCAATGCCTGTCCCCGAATGTGGCGCAATGACGCAGGGATACATTGGATATCATCTGCAGCAGGCAATAGGAAGGGAACTTGCCATGAGAGGAATCAGCAAACCATGTGCCACGGTGGTTACGCAGGTGGTGGTGAATGAGGACGACCCCGCATTCGGTCACCCCACAAAACCGGTGGGAATGTTCTACTCCGAGAGCGAGGCTGCCGAGATTGCGCGCCAGACTGGATACACGTTCACCGAAGATGCCGGTCGCGGTTACCGCCGTGTGGTGCCTTCGCCCATGCCTGCCAAGATTGTGGAACTGCCTGTCGTGGAGCATCTGCTTAGCAGTGGAGCTGTGGTGATAACCGTGGGTGGAGGAGGAATACCAG
>JAGCVR010000151.1 GCA_017962285.1 Muribaculaceae bacterium
ATGGAGTTGAACGTGATGTGGCTGCTCCCGGAGATAAACTCATTAATGGTGCTTTCGGTGTAAACAGGGCAGTAGGTGTGGGTGCGTTGGTGTAATTCTTCATTGCCGAGCAGCATCTCGTTCAGAGAGCTTGCCGTGGAACAAATTCCATATTCCCGGAAGATGGGAAACGTTTTCCAAAGGGCATTAGCCTTAAAAGCCATGATGATTTTCGCTCCGGTTTCGTTCATGACGTGAGTTATCAGGTTGAGGTTTTTTTTCAACAAGTCCTCATACACGATATAGTAAGGAGTTTGAAAGTGTTCCATAATTCAGTTTTTGATGATTTGGAATTTTGCGAATTGGAGAAGCAGTGTCTTTTCGCCGAAGTTGTCGAAACTGACAATGATTTTTGGGTCTTTCGAATTGTCAATGCTGGTGATGGTTCCGCTGCCGAAACGGTTGTGCTGAATCCGTGTGCCAACGCTCACCTCGCCAATCGAGTGCGACGTGAAATTGCCGCCGGATGTCGCGGCACTCGAGACTGCCGGTTGTTTGGTCTGGAACGTGGCTTGGTGCTGCGTCGGCGTGGAGGAAATGCTGCGGTTCGGGAACAGGCTTGAACGCTGAGAAGAGTCCCTTTGAGCAGATGATATGCTTGTGAAGCTTTGCGGCTTACTCTGTTTGCCGAACGATGTCTGGCTGAACGACAGATACTGAGGGTCGATGTCCCTCAGAAAACGGCTCTGCGTGCAGGTCTTGGTCTGTCCGTTATGATAACGCGATGTGGCAAATGTTATGATGCAATTCTTCTTCGCCCTGGTTATCGCCACATAGAACAGCCGCCGCTCTTCCTCAATGCCGCTGATTCTGTCGGCACTCAATGCCGATGGGAACAGGTCTTCTTCAACGCCCACGATGATAATGTTGTTGAACTCAAGTCCTTTGGCGGCATGAACCGTCATCAGGGTAACGCAGTCGCCGTCGTTTTGTTCTTTATCCTGGTCGGTGGCAAGTGCCGCTTCTGCCAGGAAATTGACAAGCTGAACGTTCTCATTGCCTTCCTCCTGAGCCAATGAGGAGAAATCAAGAATGGCATTGAGGAGCTCGTTGATGTTCTCCTGACGGCTGATGTTCTCGGGGGTGTTCTCTGTGAGAAGCACAGAAAGAAGCCCGGTCTTGTTTATAATATGTGACGCTGTGTCGTAGGCATTGGCGCCACTGCGGTTGAGCTCCATACATTCCTCAACCAGGTTGCGGAATTCGTCTAGTTTCTTCTTTATCCCTGAATTGAAGGAAAGGTTATGCCGCACAGGGTTGCAGATTACGTTCCACATACTCACGCCTGCCTGCAGTGCCGCGTGCTGAATCTTTCCCATGGTGGTGTCGCCGATGCCTCGTGTCGGGTAGTTGATGATGCGGCGCAGTGCTTCGTCGTCGTCGGGATTTACAATAAAGCGGAAATATGAGATGGCATCCTTCACTTCTTTCCGCTGATAGAATGAGAGTCCGCCGTAGATGCGGTAGGGGATTGACCCAATACGGTTGCCGTGCTTGTCGCGTTTGCCGCCGTTCTTAAGCGCTTCCTCGAGCACGCGCGACTGGGCATTGGTCCTGTAGAGGACGGCAAAGTCTTCGTAGCGGTCTCCGCTTCTTGCCTTCATGCTCGAAATCTGATTTGCCACCACGTAAGCCTCCTCATAGTCGGAGAAGCACTGAACGACCTTTATCTTGGTTCCTGGCTCATTCTCGGAAAATATGTTTTTGTGTATCTGATTCTTGTTCTTGTGAATCAGGGAATTTGCCGCTTCAATGATGTTCTGCGTGGATCTGTAGTTGCGCTCCAGCTTAAACGTTTTCAGACCGGGGAATGCTTTTTCAAGGCTCAGGATGTTGGAGATGTTGGCTCCACGGACAGAATATATGCTTTGCGCGTCATCGCCCACTACGCAGACGCGGTTGTGCTTCTTGGAGAGTTGGAGCACTATGAGGTGTTGCGCAAAATTGGTGTCCTGATACTAATCCACGAGAATATACTGGAAAAAGTCCTGATACTTTTTCAGCAGTTCCGGGTTGTCGCGGAGCAGTATATTGGTTTGAAGCAGCAAATCATCAAAATCCATGGCACCCGCCAGCCGACAGCGTTTGCAGTAGGTGTCGTAGATAATATACGTCAGTGGGCGTTTCTGCCGGTTGTCGTCTTCACGGAGGTCACGGTTTCGCGCATAGTCTGCCGGTTGAATCAGGGCGTTTTTCATGTTCGAGAAGTGCGACTGCAGCGAAGATGGATTGTAGCTCTTGTCCTCGTTGAGCCCCATGTCTTTCAATATCAGCTTGATCAGCGATTTGGAGTCGGAGGCGTCATAGATGGTGAAGTCGGGTTTGAAGCCTATCAGTTCCGCGTTGATGTGCAGGATGCGGGAGAAGATGGAGTGAAAAGTCCCCATCCGCAGTCGTGATGCGGTGCTGTGTCCCACCAATGCCTCAATGCGCTCTCTCATTTCCCGTGCCGCCTTGTTGGTGAAGGTGAGAGCCATGATTCTGCCCGGAGAGTAACCCATTTCCAGCAGATGCACTATTTTATAAGTCAGGACGCGCGTCTTCCCAGAACCGGCTCCTGCGATTACAAGTTCCGGTCCATCGGTATAAACAACTGCCTGGCGCTGCTGTGTATTGAGTTTATCTAAGTAGTTTTCCAAAATTCTCTTGCGTTGATTAAATAGCGTTTAGCTGTTCATATTGAGGGATGTCCTGCAGAAAGCGGTAGCTTTTGTTCTCATAGTCGATTTGACAGCAATAGTGCGCCAATCCGTTTGAGACGATAAGGTATCGTGCGAGAAACACCGAGTTGTAGCGGACTATCTGGTCAAAAGTATGCTGAGAGATTGCCACGCCGGGCGCCTTGTATTCCACAATCACCAGAGGCTCACCATTCTTGTCCGAGACCAATGTGTCGCAACGTCGCTTGATGCCATTCTGAGTGAGAGAAATCTCGTTGCCGATTAATCCTTTGGGGAAATTCTTCTCATTGATGAGGAATGCCACAAAGTTCTGACGCACCCATTCTTCGGGAGTGAGTGCCACAAACTTGCTCCGGAGGGGGTCGAAGATAAGGCGGCAGCCTCTGTCGTCGGTCTTTATTCGGAAATCGTATTTTGGCAGGTTCAGATCCATTGTGTCGTTCAAAGAGATTTTCACACAAAGATAGCGATTATTCTGTCAAATTACAAAATCTATTAGCAATTCAGGATTATAGGCTCTGTTTTTGCGGTTTTTGGAAAAATGTGTGGCAGGATTGAGAAATATTTCATAAATTTGCAGTTTAGTAGGGCTGGAGATTACTCCGGCATGAGGACAAAGCATAAAATCTGATATGAGAAGATTATTATTTTTCGCAATGATTGCACTGCTGATGGCATTTCATGCATCGTCACTGACCTTTAATGTGAGCGGATTGAAATACACCACAACATCCAGTGGCTCCTATGATGTTTCGGTGGAGGGCTATACGGGTAGCTCGTCAGCGATATTAATCCCCGGAACGGTGACTTATGCCGGAGTAACTTACAGGGTGAAGTATATAGGCAGCTGGGCATTTTCATCGAATGTGAATATTGAAAGTGTAGAAATCAGTTACGGCGTAACGGAAATTGAAGAAAACGCTTTTTCTGGTTGCACATCCCTTACTTACGTGCGGATGCCGAGTTCGTTGACACGAATCCAGAGTGACGCTTTCTCGGGATGTACTGCAGGTCTTACCGTGGCATGTGCTGCACTTACGCCGCCCACTTGCGTTGACGGTCCGTTCGACACCGCGCGGCGCACCAAACTCATCACTCCACGTCCCATGGGAAGTGAATCATCGGGAAATACGCCTGTGGAGCTCTACCGGGCCGACACTGACTGGAAAAGATTCTCCACTGTTACCGACAAGAGCAGTGTCGCCTACGATTGCGTCTTCAATAATGGCACAAGCGCATCCTACTATATCATAAAAAACAATACCAGCATCACAATCAATGGCACGACCTACAACGGCGAGGCGCACCTTGTGGCTGGCGGAAATCAGTGCAAGGCACTTGACGCAATCACGGTGAATGGAAAGAAGTATGCGGTGACGGCAATACGCGGATATGCTTTCGATACGAGCTATTCGTCGGGCAATATCACAATCCTCAACGGCTCATGCAGCAATGTGAAGGAAATCGGTAAGCGTGCATTTTATAATTCAAACGTGGTTTCAACACCGGTATGTAAAGTGCTTTATAGAATTTATGATTCGGCGTTTGAAAACTGTTCGGAGTTTGAAGGTAACCCTATTGAGAGAGGACCGTACAATGAAATCCAGTTGGTACTTCCGCCCACATTGCGCTATATAGGGACAAAGGCGTTTTATGGGTGCACAAACCGGTATAAGGTGAGTTGTTATGTGAGGAATCCATCGCTTCTCACCTTGGGAAGCAATGTTTTCTCCCTCTCCAAATATGGGAGCGGGCGAGAAATGAATATACCTTACGCGTCATCGGAATTATATAGAGCAACGACCGGGCTGCTGGATTGTTTCAATTATACAAATCCTGTTTTGGCAAAAATCACAATTGATGGTACCCCTGTGACATACAGCAATTGTTCCAATGGTGCTATAGTTTCCGGCGTTTCAGTGGATGTGGATAACAATATCGTCACATTGAATAATGTAAATTTACTCGCCGCAAATTCCAATGATACTTTTATTAAATACCGCGACGAAATCAATGATAACATTTGTGGAGGAGACTACGAACTTACCATTAGGCTGAATGGCGACAATGTGGTTGAACCAAAAGGTCTTTTCCTTGAAGCTGAAGGCTCCGTCCTGATTAACGGGTCCGGTACTGGAACATTGAATGTGGTTTGTAAGTATTGGAACGATGCGATATGTGCTCAAGGTTATGTTGCGGCATCATTAACCGACTGGGAATTCCGCCTGAAAGACATCGCGAATATATATTTGTTTGCACCGGCTACTAATGGACAGTATGGGTACTTTCAGGCGTTTGATGGATCTAACAATGCTCATTTGGTTGTGGAAAACACCAATGGAGTATTTGAGAACACCTTGTCCAAAAAAGTGATAGACAGAGTGAACTCGCTGACTCTCGTTGGCGTTGAGATGTCGGACCTGGATACAGGGGCGGTCATTTCTCCTTCGAGCAGTTCTACGTTCGGAAATGTGGCATTCGACACACCCACGGCTCCCTTGGGCAATATTCTGATAGATGGTGTCCGCCTAACTCGTGCCAACTGCCATTCAGGGGGAATTGTGAATGGCGTCAGCGCAAGCTGGGGAAAACAGAGAAAAAGGGTATTGATCACTATGGATAATGTGAATTATAACAAGAGCAGCAATAATTTCATGGTAATAAACGGCGGCATGACCAATATCTATCTGAAAGGAAATAATTATGTTACCGCCAGTTTGTTCCTCAGAGGCAATAATGGCGCTGAAATACACATTGACGGCAAATCCAATACAGGATCCCTCACTACCGTTGGTAAGAGCAGCGGCATGTCGAACTTCTATTTTGCATCCGGTGGAGGCCTTTGCGATATTAGAGATGTGAAATATCTGAGCAACACCGCTACAGCATATCCTTTCTTGGGAAAAACCGGGGTCACCACACTTTGCCTTTATCATTCGTCGGGTGAATTTGTCCGCACCACAAACTCTGGAGTTGCTATAGCTCAGACAAAGCTTAATTTGGTCAATACTCAACTCACCAACTGCGCCTACAGTTCCAGCGCCACGCAATTCGGACGCGACGGAAAAGTGATATTTGAAGCCGTAAGTGGTATTAATGGCGATATAGACGGCAACGGAGTTCTTGAGGTTAACGACGTGGTAATCCTCGCTGAACTCGCTATGAGTGGTGGCGCCACCGCCGAACAAATTTCGGTTGGCGACATGGACGGCAGCGAGACAATCGACGTGAACGACGTGGTGATTCTTGCCGGACTGGTAATGGGAAATTAACAAGCAATTAGATTTTAGTCTTAAGATGAAATGGCGGAGAAAAAGAACGAAACGACATATTTCAGTTTGCTTAAGGAAGTGGAGGCGGGGAACCTTCGCCCTGTGTATGTGCTTCATGGCGAGGAACCGTATTATATCGACAAACTGTCGGATGCGATAGTTGATGCGGCATTGACCGAGGACGAACGTGACTTTAATCTCACTATCGCTTACGGCAACGAGGCCGACGTGAAGGCTCTTGTGGCGCAATGCAATAGTTTCCCGGTTATGGCAGCGCGTCAGGTGGTCCTGCTTCGCGAAGCCCAGAATGTTGGCAAGGGAGGCAATAGTAGCAATCTGGACTACTTTTCACACTACATCTCCCGTCCGTTGGAAAGCACGGTTCTTGTTGTCTGTCACAAGCATGGAACTATCGCAGCGCGCAGTGAACTGATGACCGCAGTGAAAGGCAGTGAGGGATGTGTGGCTGTGGAATCAAAGAAGGTGACCGAATGGAACGTGCGCGGTGTCATCAATGACTACGTGAAATCTATTGGCTGCACTATCGATGAAAAGTCGCTGATAATGCTCCGCGATTCCGTGGGAACGGATTTATCGCGTTTGTTCGGAGAAATTGACAAACTGCGGCTGCTTGTTGGCGAGAAGGGCAGTATTACGCCAGAATTAATTGAGAAAAACATTGGCATCAGCAAGGACTATAACAATTTTGAACTTGAGGATGCGCTGATAAGGAAGGATGCGGCAAAGGCATTCAAGATTGTGGACTATTTCGAGAAAAATCCAAAGAATAATCCGGCAATCGTTACTGTGGCTATGATGTTCGGCTTTTTCTCAAACTTATTGGTGGGCTGCACACTTCGCGACAAATCACAGCAGGGACTTGTGGCAGAACTTAAAGTCAGTCCGTTCAGGGCAAAGAAGATGGTGGAGGCGATGGGACGCTACAAGACCGCATCGTGTGTGAACATAATTAGTTATCTGCGCGAATGTGACGCAAAAATGAAAGGCATTAATTCGCGTCAGGACTCGTATGCGCTGCTGAAGGAACTTATTTACAAAGTCCTTCACTCTTAATGACGAAGCTGCTATTTAATCCTGAAGAAATACCCAAGCGAAACGTTGATGCTCATCCCCGAAGATGATGAGAATTCATTTGTGGCATGATTGCCAAACACATCGTGCAGCCCGTAATAGAATCGTCCCTCAAGTAATATGGACTGGCGATTAGCTGCAAAACTTTCCATCCCGACGCCGGCTGTGATGCCATCATCGAATTTGTGTTTAACGGGAAGGTTAAACTGGTCGGTACTGCG
>JAGCVR010000152.1 GCA_017962285.1 Muribaculaceae bacterium
ATAATAACGCAATCAGAATAAATATGGCGCCACGTTTCATGAAAATGGATGTTTTACGTTTCTCTTAATCTTGTGATTAGTTTGATTTTACAAAATTAATAAAAAAAGTTTATCACACTATGTGAATGTAAAAAAGTTGCAGTTTTGTGCGAAAAGCACTAATTTTGCGTTAATTTAAATAAATAATGTATATAAAGTGAATTTAAAGAGGAAAATAGCCATTCTTGGCAGCACGGGGTCCATTGGCCGACAGACTCTCGACATCATCAAGGAATACCCCGATTTGTTTGAGGCTCATCTTCTCGTGGCAAACAACAGCGCCGACTTGCTGATAGAGCAAGCCATCGAGTTTAAGCCAAAACGCGTGATTATTGCCAACGAAATGCTTTATGACAAGGTGCGTGATGCACTTGCCGTCAAGGACATTATAGTGGAAACCGGGGCACAAGCCATAGCCGAAGCTGTAACTGATGTCGATGTTGACACCGTGGTAACTGCCATGGTGGGTTACAGCGGACTTATTCCCACAGTCAGAGCCATTGAGACCGGTAAAAAAATAGCGCTCGCAAACAAGGAGACTCTTGTGGTGGCGGGAGAACTGATAACTAAATTGCTGAAGAATTCTTCAAGTGAGATTTACCCGGTTGACTCGGAGCACGGGGCATTCTATCAGTGCCTGATGGGTGAAGACCGCAAGAACGTGAGCAAACTCATTCTCACGGCTTCGGGCGGACCGTTCAGGCTCACTCCGCGCGAGCAGCTTGAGAACATGCGCGCCGCTGACGCCCTTAAGCATCCCAACTGGAGTATGGGCGCCAAAATCACCATCGACTCCGCAACGATGATGAACAAGGGTTTTGAAATGATAGAGGCAAAATGGCTCTTCGACGTTTCACACGAAGACATTGAAATTGTGGTGCACCCCCAGTCGATTGTTCATTCCATGGTGGAATTTGTGGATGGCTCGGTGAAGGCTCAGTTTGGTCTGCCCGACATGCACCTGCCCATAAGATTCGCACTGGGTTTGCCCGACCGGTTGCCGAGCGACGCAAAGCGAATGACTGTGGCAGACTATGCTTCTCTCACGTTCGAGAAGCCCGATTACGAAAAGTTTCCCCTGCTTAATGTGGCGAAGGATGCCGCGGCTCAAGGCGGAATCGCACCGTGCCTGATGAATGCGGCAAATGAGATTGCCGTGGCGGCATTTCTTAAGGATAGAATTAAATTTACGGATATCAACGAGATTGTTCAGCATACCATGCGACACTTCCCCAACGTGTCCTCTCCCACCCTCGACGACTACGTTGCGGCGAACGACGAGGCACGGGCATTTGCAGAAACACTGGTTAAATAATCTGTTTTGTGAAACAATCTCTCATTTTTTGACGAATAATTATGACTGCTACATTTTGGATAAAAGCCCTGCAGATGCTGGCATCGTTGAGTTTGCTGGTGTTTGTGCATGAATTGGGACATTACACCTTTGCCCGCTTGAGCGGCACGAAGGTTGAAAAGTTTTATCTTTTCTTCAATCCCTGGTTCACTATGTTCAAGTATAAACCCAAGCCGAAACCGGTGAAAGAGGGCGAAACGCCCAAGGCTTCATGGCGCGATACAGAATACGGTATCGGCTGGCTTCCTCTGGGCGGCTATTGTTCAATAGCCGGAATGGTGGACGAGACCAAAAGCGCCAAAGACTTGGGTGATAAGGTGCAGCCGTGGGAATTTCGCGCGAAACCGGCTTGGCAGAGGCTGCTGATAATGATTGGAGGCGTGCTGTTTAATTTCCTCGCTGCAATCGCCATCTATGCCGGCATGGTGTATGTGCTTGGAGAACAGTTTATTCCATTCAAGAATGCTACCGAAGGTATGGCATTCTGCGAAAGTGCGCATAAGATTGGCTTCGTTGACGGCGACATACCTCTCTCTGCCGACGGCAAGGAACTGTATTACTACAGCACCGAGGATCTTCAGGCGATGCTTACTGCAAAACAGGTTACCGTGCTTCGCGGTACCGACACCGTGAGAATATCCATTCCCAAAGACTTTATTTTCACTGCCAACAAAGATGCCGAAGAAGGACAGTTGTTCATGTCCTACAGGCTGCCGGTGGTAGTCTCTCAGACCCAGCCAAACATGGGCGCTGAGAAAGCCGGACTCAAGAGTGGCGACCGCATTATTGGCGTTAACAGTGTGAGTACCCGTGAATACGTGTCATTTACCGAGCAATTGCAGAGCAACAAGGATAAAACGGTTACAATCCATTTCCTGCGCGATGGCAGACAGGATTCTGCCCGTGTGGCTGTGGATGATGCCGGAAAGATAGGAATTCTGCTTACCGAGCCCGAAAAGGTGTATGAAACGATAACCTTGAATTACAGCTTCTTCAGGTCCATACCACGTGGCATTGAAATGGGATGGGAAAAACTATCGGGATATGTGAGCCAGCTTAAATACGTCTTCACTGCCGATGGCGCAAAGAGTCTCGGTGGTTTCGGTTCTATAGGGAGCATATTCCCCGAAAGCTGGGACTGGATCGCATTCTGGTCAATCACGGCGTTCCTGTCGGTGATACTTGCTGTGATGAATATCCTGCCGATTCCTATCCTCGACGGAGGATATGTATTGTTCCTGCTCATTGAAGTCTTTACCGGATGGAAGCCGAGTGAGAAG
Source organism: Muribaculaceae bacterium (assembly GCA_017962285.1). Classification (GTDB taxonomy): domain Bacteria; phylum Bacteroidota; class Bacteroidia; order Bacteroidales; family Muribaculaceae; genus Sodaliphilus. The sequence continues at coordinate 2,674 of JAGCVR010000152.1, forward strand.
TTTATGAATGTGGCGCTTAACATTGGTTTTTATCTTCTCATTGCATTACTCTTGTTCGCAAATGGTAACGATATCTACAGATTCCTGATTAAATAAATGCTTTAAGTTTTGCCCATCAACAATATGATTTACAAAAAGATAATACTTCATCGCGGCAAGGAGGAATCGTTGCGCCGTTTTCACCCTTGGGTGTTTTCGGGAGCGATTGTCCGTAAGGACGAGGTAGAGGATGGCGAATTGGTGAGTGTTTTCACTCACGATGGCACTCATGTGGGCAACGGGCTTTACGAAGCCAGTTCCATAGCGGTGAGGATGCTCTGTTTCGATGACAGCGAGATTAATCAAGCCTTTTTTGAGGAACGGCTCAGAAAGGCATTTGATATGCGTAAATCGTTGGGGTTGCTGCGTACTGACAACTCATCGTTTCGCCTGGTGCATGGCGAAGGTGATTTCCTGTCAGGGCTGGTAGTTGATGTCTATGGTGCCACGGCTGTGATGCAGGCACACACTCCTGGTATGCACCACCTTCGCCGGATGATTGCTGATGCGATTGTGTCGGCTACTGCGGGCATGGTGAAGAACGTTTACTACAAGAGCGACACCACCCTGCCCTTCAAAGCTCAGATTGACAGCGAAAACGGTTATCTGAAGGGTAAGTTCGAGACCGATGAGGCTGTTGAGAATGGTCTGAAATTCCGTGTGGACTGGCTGCGTGGTCAGAAAACAGGTTTTTTCGTTGACCAGCGCGAGAACCGCTCCCTTGTTGAACAATACTCACAAGGAAAGAAAGTGCTGAATATGTTCTGCTACACAGGTGGTTTTTCAATTTACGCTCTCCGCGGCGGCGCAGAACTTGTTCATTCGGTGGACAGTTCGGCTAAAGCCATCACACTTACAGAAGCCAATGTCGCCCTGAATTTTGGTGAAACAGCCCGTCATCGTTCCTGGGCGGAAGATGCCTTTAAGTTTCTTGATGGCATGGAGCCCGACTTCTACGACCTTGTCATTCTTGACCCACCAGCATTTGCTAAACATAAAAGCGCG
>JAGCVR010000153.1 GCA_017962285.1 Muribaculaceae bacterium
CGACGGGCTTGTGATATGCACTCCTTCGGGTTCCACCGCCTATAATCTCAGCGCCGGCGGACCCATCATGGCCCCTGCCACACCCAGTATTGGCATCACGCCCATCTCACCCCATTCGCTCACGATGCGTCCGTTGGTCATCCCCGACAGCGAAAGCATTTCCGTGGTGACCCATTCCCGTGCCGAACAGTATCAGGTGAGCGTGGATGGTAACACATGGCTGAGGCCGAACGGAACATTGATAGTTGTTTCCAAAGCCACTGAAACGCTCACGTTGGTCCAGCCACAAAACCATAATTTTGCAAATACCCTGCGAAACAAGCTGCTCTGGGGAACACCGAGAAAATAAGTAAACTCGCATTACTCCCCCTTCTCCCGAGTCATTTCCATGAGAGTGAACACGCTCTCCCTGCCGCAGTTCATCACCAGGTCTAATATGCTCAGGTCGGGGGTGAAGCCGTACCGGTCAGCCCACAACTGGGAATACTGAACGTTTGCAATGGGGAGATTGTCGGGTCGCTTTCCGGCAATTCTGCCACGGAAATCCTTGGCGTTCAGAGGTTTGTTTACGCCCAGCAGATGAGTGTGGATGGCAAGGTCGGCAAATTCCACGATAAGAGCGTCAAGTTCCATGTTGAAATCAAGCAGGAACCGTTGGTCTCCTTTCACGATGAGGCGTTCAAGGTCGGGAGCGATGTAGTCGAAATAAGGTGTCTTGCCGTAGGAAGAATATAATGCACCCCAGTGCAGATGCCTCCACTTTCCGTGGTTCGATATTTCCACGTCGCGCATCGATACGCTCATGGCATTGGTGCTGCTTACGAGTGGCACGGTCAGAGTCTGGATTCCGTTGGGTCCCAGGATTCTATAGCGGTGATGGCTGTGCCTCAGCGGCAGTTTCTGCTCACCATCATCGACCCACACATTTCCACTGGCGAGGAGCAAGGCATAGTAGCGGACACTGCCGGCACAGCAACTGCCCACAATGACCTCGTTATGTTCACCCGAAAAATCCATCAGATTTTCCCTTTGTCGGGGTTTGGACGCTTGAAGACTCTGTTCCAGCGTATTCCGCCTTTCAGCAGAGGCTTGTCCTTCTCGAACGAGATAAGTACCACCATCGGGGTGCCCACAATGTGGTCTTCGGGAACAAAACCCCAGTAGCGCGAGTCAAGCGAATTGTCGCGGTTGTCTCCCATCATCCAGTAATAGTCCATCTGGAATGTATAGGTGGTTGCTTCTTTACCGTTGATGAGAGTCTTGCCGTCGCGTTCTTCGAGGGTGTTTCCCTCATAGTTCTTTATGCAGCGGGCATAGAGAGCCAGGTTTTTCTCGTCGAGAGTCACTTTCATGCCCTTTTTGGGAATCACCACTGGGCCGTAGTCTTGATGTGTCCACCCATAATCCTTGCCCACAGGATAGGTGAGTTCACTCTCCTTTTCATCGGGCACCATCCGCTGAACACTCGCAACCCACTTGTTGCTTTCAAGAGTCTTGCACATCTGCGCGGTCAGAGGCAGCACATAGTCCAGCCCACCCTTGCTCAGCGGGTCTTGAACCAGATGGCGGTCTTCCACGTTTATGCCAAGCTCTTCAAACAATTCCTCCGATATCGGAGTGCCGTCGGTATGAACCCAGTAGAAAAACTGCACGTTTTCCGGCTGCGCCAGTGCCTTGCCGTTGATATTAACCACACTGTTCACAATCTGCAATGTGTCGCCCGGCAGGCCAAGGCAGCGTTTCACATAATTGTCGCGTCGGTCCACGGGACGGTAGATAATGTCGCCGTAATGAGCCTTGTCGGCATGAACGGCGGCTCTTCCACGCTCATGAATAAGGGTGTAGTAGTCGGGGTTTGGGCAAAGGGTTGCCACGGTGTCGCCGGCAGGGAAATTGAACACCACAATGTCGCCACGTTCCACCGAACGGAGTCCTTTCAGGCGGTGGTAGGCAAACTGTGGCTTCTCAATGTAGGATTTGCAGTTGAAGAACGGCAACGTGTTCTGGGTGAGGGGGAAATGAAGAGGAGTTTGAGGAACTCGCGGACCATACACCATCTTGTTTACCCACAGGAAATCGCCGGTGAGCAGAGTCTTTTCGAGCGAGGACGAGGGAATCTGATAATTCTGTCCCACAAAGAGGAACAGGAAATACACCAGCACCAGCGCATAAACTATGGCATCCACCCAGCTCATCACGGTGCGGACAGCTTTACTCTTTGAATGGCGCCACCACGTCCAGGGAATGAATTGGGTGAGGTAGATGTCGGCAAGCAGAAACCATGCCAGCGCCACCCACCAGTTGCCAAGCCAGGCGACCCATGCGAAGAATATAACGGAGACAATGCCGAAACGAATCCATCGTGTGGTCTTTACGCGAGCCAGACGTTCCTTAAGACTGCCATGCTGCAATTCACCTTCGGGTTTTTCCTGTTTTTCTTCGTTTTGAGTCTTCGGGCTGAATATTTTTTTGAAATAATCCATTTCGTTTCAATTGATTTTTTTGCAAAGTAAAGCATTTTAAGCGAAAAATTCCAAAAAATGCGTATATTTGTGAGTATAAACTTAAACAGTCGGCAATATGAAACAATACTTGGAACTCCTGCAACGAGTGATGACAGAAGGCGTTACCAAACACGACCGCACAGGGACCGGCACAATCAGTGTGTTCGGACATCAGCTCCGGTTTAATCTAAGCGATGGTTTTCCTCTGGTGACCACAAAAAAAGTGCATCTCAAATCCATTATTTACGAACTCTTGTGGTTCCTTCAGGGTTCCACCAATGTGAAGTATCTGCAGGAGCACGGGGTGAGAATCTGGAACGAGTGGGCTGATGAAAACGGAGAACTGGGACCGGTCTATGGCAAGCAGTGGCGCGCATGGCAGAACTACGACGGCACGGTCACCGACCAGATTTCGCGTGTGGTGGAGCAGATCAAGACTAATCCCGATTCCCGCCGGCTGATTGTCAGCGCCTGGAATGTGGCGCAGGTGGATTCAATGAAACTGCCTCCATGCCACATGATGTTCCAGTTCTACGTGGCAAACGGCAGGCTCAGCCTGCAACTCTATCAGCGGAGTGCCGACTTGTTCCTTGGTGTTCCGTTCAACATAGCTTCTTATGCCTTGTTGCTGCAAATGGTGGCACAGGTTACCGGTCTGCAACCGGGTGATTTCGTCCATTCTTTCGGCGACGCGCATATCTACATCAATCATCTGGAGCAGGTGAAACTGCAGCTTTCGCGCATTCCGCGTCCGCTGCCCACAATGAGAATAAATCCCGAGGTGAAAGATATTTTCTCGTTTAAGTACGAAGATTTCACACTCGAAGGCTATGACCCCTGGCCTACGATTAAAGGTGTTGTGTCGGTTTAACAAGTCAGTTTATCAGTTTATGGAAAAACGTCTTTCTGCAATAGTGGCAATAGCACAGGACGGGGCAATCGGACGCCGTGGCGAACTGCTCTGTCACCTTCCTGCCGACCTTCGGCATTTTCGTCTCCTGACAACCGGGCACACGGTGATAATGGGGCGCCGCACTGCCGATTCACTCCCAAAAGGGGCATTGCCCGACCGACAGAACATTGTCGTAACCCGAAGCGGCAGGTATTCAAGACCCGGCTTCGTGGTGGCAGATTCTCTCGAGCAGGCTGTGCAGATGGCAGACAATCCGGGCGAAATTTTTGTGATAGGCGGGGCGCAGATTTATGCCATGGCGCTTGAGCAGGTTACCACACTTCACGTTACGCTGATTCACCACCGATTCGATGATGCCGACGTTTTTTTCCCCGACATCAATGCCGACGAATGGGTTCAACTTGAGAGAGAAGACCATGCTGCCGACGAAAAGAATCCTTACGACTATTCGTTTGTTACACTTTGGCGGATAAGCCCCGAACAAGACCGATGAGTGTGAAACCAGGCGACATAAAGGATGCCCGCGACCAATACCGCGTCTATCTGCGTATGGAGAAAGGCTTGTCCGAGAACACCATGACAAGTTATGACGATGACATCGACAAACTTGAGAAATATGCCGCATCAATTAGGTTGGGCATCGGAGACCTGGACGAGTCGCATATAGAGAGTTTCGTGGCGGCGCTCCATGACCTGGACATCGGCGCAAGGTCGCAGGCACGGGTAATCTCGGGCATCAAGAGTTTTTACAAATTTCTGTTCATTCAGGGCTACATCAAGCACAACCCCACCCAACTTATCGAGACACCGAAAATCGGGCGTCATCTTCC
>JAGCVR010000154.1 GCA_017962285.1 Muribaculaceae bacterium
ACAAGGCCATCGGTGCGGTAGCCATAAACGTCGTACCAGTCTTGTTTCCACGGCTGGTAAACCTCTGGAATGAAGTCGGGGTCGCGGCTGATGGTCTTGTTGCGGTAGAATGATATGTTGAGGTCGGTGGTCCACCCGAAGTTCTTGTTGTCGAAGTTTACGGTGCTGATGCTGAAGTCCACGCCCACTGAGCGGTAGCGCTCCTTTGAGTTGTAGTCCATAGTGTTAAGCTCCAGATACGACATCAGCTTCTTTGTCAATATCACGTCGTCGCGCACGCGGCGGTACACATCGATGCTTCCACTGATACGGTCGCGCAGGAATCCGAAGTCGAGACCAATGTTGAGGTCGGTCAGTGTCTCCCATTTCAGATCGGGGTTGCCGAGTTTAGCCGGTGCAATGCCGTTGATGAGCTTCCCTCCCAATATGTATGAGCCGCGGCTCACGTTGTAGTAGGTGTTGATACCCGTAAGGTTTCCGGCGTTACCGGTCTGTCCGTAACCGGCACGCAGCTTGAGGTTGCTCAGCCAGTCGCACTTCTTCATGAAGCTTTCCTCGTTGATGCGCCATGCAAGCGATACGCCCGGGAAGAAACCCCACTGATGCGTTTTGGAGAAATTGCTCGACCCGTCCACGCGCATGTTGAACGTGGCGATGTAGCGCGAGTTGAACGTGTAGTTCACGCGGCTGATGAACGAAGCCATTTCGTTCGAACCCTTGTAAGAACTGATATTGGGATTCTCGTCGCTGCTGATGCCGATGTTGTTCATCAGGGCACCGTCGTAGGGAAACTGAGTAGCAATGATGCCCATGCCGTTCCAGGTGTTCTTCTTGTATTCCCAGCCGCCCATCACGCTCAGGTCATGAACGTCGTTAAACGTCTTGGCAAAGGTAGCCACTATGTTAATCAGGTTCATCTGCCCCTTGGCGTTCTGTTTCGAGCCCTTGCCGATGTTGCTGAAGCCCTTCTTTGTGGTGGTGGGAATATACTGGTCGGCCTGAGTGTCTTTCCAGTCCATACCGCCGGTGGCGCGAATGGTGAGGAAATCCCAAGGCTTGTACTCCAGGTATCCGCTCAGGAAGATGTCGCGGCTCATTGTCTCGTCGGTCACGTCGAGCAGCGATACCGGGTTGGGATAGACGTCGCGTATGGGGTTCACCGAGTAAACGCCGTTCTCATCACGGATGGGGACGGTGGGGATGAACGTCATTGCCGAGTAGATCAGCGCAGAGTTGTCATTGCGGCCATCGCCCAGAGGCACGTCGTGATACTTGATTTGTGTGAACGAGGTGTTTATGCCAGCCTTGAACTTCTTGCCGAAATCCTGGTCCAGATTAATACGGCCGGTAATGCGGTTAATGCTGTTGTTCTTGGCAATTCCCCTGTGGTCGTAGAGTCCCACCGAGAACAGATAGCGTGTGCTTTCCGAACCGCCGTTCACAGAGAGGTTGTGCTCATTGACGATACCCATGCGGGTAACCTCTTTCATCCAGTCGGTTCCGTTACCCACAAAGTTGTCGATCTGTTCTTGCGTGTAGCGCTTGTCGTTACCGCGTCCCAACTCGTCGAACACTTTATTCTGCTCAATCATGAAGTCGCGTGCGTTCATGAAGTCGGGGGCGTCTTTAATGAACTGCATAGCCACCGAACCCGAATAGGAGATGCTGGGTTTGTGAGTCTTGCCGCGCTTGGTGGTGATGAGAATCACGCCTCCCGATGCGTCGGAACCATAGATTGAGGCTGCAGAGGCATCCTTGAGGATGTTGATGGTCTCAATGTCTTCGGGGTTGAGGTTGATAAGACCGTTATCCTTGTCAGTTCCGCTGTATTCTGTGCCAGGCGACACTGTAGCAGTGGAAAGTTGTGGGACACCGTCGATTACCACCAGTGGCTTCTGTCCCGAAAGACCGCCGCGGATGCTGTAGTTGAGCGATGCACCCGGCGAAGCCGAATTGGAAGTGATGTTCACGCCGGCAGAACGTCCACGGAGCATTTCGCCCAGGGAGCCGGTTCCAGCTTTTGGCAGTTCATCGGCCTTGATAGTGGAAACGGCACCGGATATATTGGTCTTCTTGGTTGCTCCGTAACCCACAACCACCACTTCATCGAGCACCTGCTGGTCGGATTTCAGCGTGATTTCAAGCGGAGTGGCCTCTTTCACAGTTATGTTCTGAGTGAGGCATCCCACATACGAAATAGAGATGGTGGAGCCCACGGGTACGTTTGCGATGGAGAATGTGCCGTCGAAGTCGGTTGTGGTGCCGAGAGATGTTCCCACCACTTTGATGGTTGCACCAATCACCTCGTCGCCGGAGTCGTCTTTCACGATTCCCGTAACGTTGAGAGTCTGAGCAGCGATACTCAACGCTGACATAAGTAGAGCAATGGCAAACAGCCAAACTCGTTTCATTATATTATTACTCATAGTCTTCATAGTTTTACTTTACTTTTTTCATCGATCCCCACAAGATACCGGTGTTAAACATTATTTCCACTTTACCGTCGTAGGTGCTGCTATATTCGCACACGCTGCCGCCGCCGTTGGTCTTGTACTCCCACCAGCCGCAACTGCCGTCGTCGGCTTTCCAGTAGCGAAGGATGTAACCCCAGTCGGAGACACGTGCGGCATAATAGCAGTGAGTGCCAGTGTAAGAACCGTTCTGGGTAAGCTGGTACTTGTACACAAATCCGTTGCGGCTCATTTCCTCGCCGGTGTTGCCCCAGTCGCCGAATTCCTTGAATCCGCATCCCGATACGGTGAGCGAACCGGTGTAGGCTTCGGATGTGTCGAGCGGCCACAGGCTTATTGTCTTTTCCTCAATGTTCAGCCATATGCCGTAATAGCCTTTGCTCTCAATTGTCAGAGGCACAACGTAGCCGTTGTTGTTGATTATCTTGCCACTTACACGCGGGCTGGAACCGAACAGGTCGCCGTCCATTGTCTTGTCGGTAGTGAAATAAATCTTGAAATTGTCGTGGTCGGCATAGAACTTGCCTTCGTAGCAGTAGGCTTCCTTGCGCGCCATAGGCATGTAGTAGCCCTCGATGTAGTCGTCGGCGTTTTCATCGGCATTCACGAGCCACATTATCTTGTAGTCCTCGTAACCGTTGTCAACTTCGGGTTGCATCACTATAACCTTCACCTCGCGAATAGTCTGGTTGCCACCGTTGTCTTCGAGAGTGAGCGTCATGGGGTAAGTTCCTTGTGCGGTGAACGGGATTTCAGTATAGATGTTTGCCTCCTTGCCGGAAAGCTCCACCATGTGCTCATAGGAAGCTGAGGGGATGGAGATTACGGCTTTCTTCAGCCTTCGGTCATCGCGTACCACAAGATTCATCTTGTAAACGGCGGAGCCATCCTTGAAGTCCACCCCCACCTCAGCCGGAAGGTCGCTGACAATTTCGGGTGCTTCGGCGTCGGGAGTGAAAGTCATGGTTATGGCACGCTTGGTTTCGGTGCCTTCGGTATCGGTAACGGTAATGATAAGCACCTGGTCGAATGTGGCATTCTCGGGAACGGGCATGCGATAGTTGTAGTTGAACACTTTCGAGTGTTTGCCGTCGAGGGAGTAAACTTGATTGATACCCCATGCGTCGCAGCGGAAGGATACCGACTTGAGGCCGATATAGTTCGACGCTTGTCCCGACAGAAGCACAGTGTCGCCGGGGTATGTCTCAATGAGGTCGAGTTCCGACCATAGTCCCGGACGGACGTCAACGTGGTCGTTGCACGATGCCAGTGTGAGCACCGCCACCACGGTAATGATTATGGAAAATATCTTTTTCATTGTCAATTATTGTTTTTAAATGCGTCGAGCACCTCAAGGGCGTTCCCACTGAAATCAAACAAAGCAGAGTTGCTCACAATATTCTTCTGGCCAAGAGCCCATCCGGCACTGCCTGCGGGAATAAAGATGGGGTCCCAGTAAACAAATCCCAGCACCCGCAGATTGGGAACTTTCTTAATCTCATTGATCAGTTCAAGCATGAAGTTCTTCTGCCCGAGTTTTGACATATCCTTGTATGGTCCGTTGTGATTCAGCTGACCGTCGGTGATGCCGTCGTCGATGGTCTTGCTCCATGCATAACCGGTTTCCATGAAGATCAGGTCCTTGTCGAACTGTTCGGTAACTGTCTGTGCGAAGTCGCATGCCTGTTTTGCGGTATTCTCGGTCCAGTAGGGATAATAGCTGGAACCGATGATGTCGTAGCTTACGTTGTAGCTCTTCATCAAGCCGAAATACCAGGTGTAATTCGACTCATCTCCGGCACCGGCGAGGTGAATTATCACACGCGACTCGGGATTCGATTCTTTCACAGCGTTATAGCCGGCATTGTAGAACAGGGCTATGTTCTGGCAGCGTGTCCTGTAGTCAGGGTCATTGCCGTCGAGCGGTCCACCCAGCGGATAGAGCATGCCGGCTTGGGTCTCGTTGCCCAGCGAAACGTATTCGGGGCTGGTGCCTTGTGCCTTCATCTTCTCCATAAAGGCATAGGTGAAGTCGTGGAGACTGACTGCCATCTGTTCGGCAGTCTGTCCTTCCCATGCGTGGGGGATGAATTGAACGCCACCATTGGTCCAGGTGTCGCTGTAGTGGAACGTGAGCAGGATTTGCATTCCGGCAGCCTTTGCGCGACGTGCCAGTGCCAGTATGTCGGCTTCATCCTGCACGCCTTCGGGCAGCGCCACACCGTCGTAGGTGTACTTGCCCGGGTCATTGTAAAGACGCAGGCGAACCAGGTTCATTCCGTTTGCCTTAAGAATTTCAAGGCAGTCGCCCACATTGCCGTTTTGGTAGTATTTGCCGCCATTGGCCTCCACGTAGTTCAGTTCGGAAATGTCGCCGCCCTTGATGATGAAATAGTCCTTGTCGGTGAGACTGAGACGCAGTCCGTCCCATTCGCAGAACTTTCCGTCGTCGGTGGTGCTGACAATGCGGATTTCACACTTGCCGCCTTCCACTTTCACGCCATGAACGAAACCTTTTGCCCACGAAGAGGAAGAAACAGCCGGCGACGTTTTCCTGCCATTCGCTTCAATGTAGCAATCGGGCTGACCGCCCTCGTTCTTGTAATAGAAAATCAGCGAATAGATTCCGTCGGGAATTCCGCTGAGAGAGCGGCTCACGGTTGCGGTGCCCGTAAGTTTCAGGGCGCCTTCGCCGTCGCATCCGTCGGTGGCCAATATAGCGGCGGATTCATCACCCGCCACTTGCCATCCGGCAAGTCCATTCTCAAAATTACCGTTCTCCACCATGGTGAAGTTTACGGTGGGTTGAGGATCATCCATCGGTCCGGGTGCATCCTTGCACGACGACATCGCCACCGCAGATGCCCCAAGCATAATGGAGATAATCAGAAAACTTTTGATTTTTTTCATATTTTAAAGTATTAATTTTCTCTGTTGCAAAATTAGCATTTTTTTACATTGAAAATATGGACGATATTGCAATTTTCATGGATTATTCAATAAAACATTTGGTTTTCACAGTCCCGAGTCAATCAAAGTGCGGAATTGTTGAATCCCCTGATGATTGTTGTCTCCGTCCCAATCGTAATAAATGCCCGACCCTGCGGGAACTTCTATGGCTGCCTGCATAGCAGAAAATGCCATCATTGCTGTAACTGCTAAGAAAAATCTTTTCATGTTCTGTTATTTTAAATGATTAATATTCGCTTTTATTCGGTTACAAAATTACTCACTGTCGGAAGGTGGATTTATAGATTTTTTTCTTGTTTATGGACTTTTTGCCTATTAACCACTCCATGTAAAAGACAAGCGGCAACACTCGCATGCTGCCGCTGTTCTTACTTAACTATAAACTAATATGAAATTTAAACCACTTTCTGAAACTATCAGCGTTTCACCACTTTCTTGCCGTCGCGGATGTAGATTCCGGCGGGAAGCGAACCCAGGTCATCGCCAAGGTACTGACCTTGAACGTTGAAGATGCGCTTGTCCTTAGGCTCTTCCACCACCACCTTGATGTCGCTCACCTCGGTAATCACGCCGTCCACGCTCATGAGCAGGAAGTCGGGTGTTGCGGCTTCGGGGCTTACAGTGATGTAGGCTTCTGTGGCTTTGATGTTGTCCTCTCCGTCCTGCTCGAACATATACTTGTTGTCAACAGCATAATTGTTCTGGTTGGTGGGGCGTTCCACTGCGGTTCCGGAGAATGTGTAGTTGCCGTCGCTGCTGGTTACGCTCGTGGGCTCGTAGGCATCAACCCAGATGCTGCCAAAGTCGTACGTGCCTTTTGTGGCTTCTGCGTTGCGCTTGGTCACGCGGCGCTTTGCACTTGCCCGGAGCGATGTGGGCTTAATCAGATAAGGAACGTTGTAGTTCATGTAGGTGGCAGTCTGGTAAGTGAGTACTCCGTTGTTGATACCTGTGAATTCCGCCAGCTGTGTTCCCGAACCGAAGTAGTATTCAATCTGGCTCGCATTGAGATAGATGGGCAGGCAGATTGTGTTCCACTCGTTCACCTTCAGCGTGCGGCTGAGCGTGAGGTTGTAGGTCGATTTGGAATAAGGCTGGTTGGTCACGGCATCCTCATCGAGATTGAGGCTGCGCGAGCCATTCATGGTGATGGTGCCAATGCTGATGGAGTGTGTCTTGTCGAGATTGTTGTTGAACAGATCCTTGCGAAGCGAAATCTGCACAAAGTCCACCTTGCTCCAGTCAATTGTGCTGTAGCTTGCGCTGTTGCTTACGGATGCAGGGTACCAGTAGGAGTTCACGCCTGGCCAGTCTTGCGGAATCATCGCTGCCTTGTAGGGAACGAGACTGCTCACGTTCACGGTCTTGTTGCCGTAGGATGTTGTGAGCGATATCTCGGCTCCCCATGCGTTGCCGTCGTTGTCAACAACCAGGAACAGAGCCTTGGATGAATAACTGTCGGTGCGCTTGGCGTTGATGGTGAACGAGGTGGGAGTATAGCCACGGCCAATGCGGTCGCCCACATAGATCGACAGCGTTGCGTCGGGATAGTAGCCGTAGTTGTCGTAGTCGCTGTTTGTGGCGAGTGATGTAACTGAAAGGTTGTAGTAATTCTTTTTGGTTGAATTGTCCCAGTCCACGCTCAGCGATACCGATGGGCTGTGCCACTCGCGGCTGTAACGGCATCGGGTCCATGCGTCGTTAGTTGGGTCGGTAAGGGTAACGGTAGTGGCATCGTTGCGCCATTCGCTGGCGGCTGGGTCGCTGATAGAGGAGAAGCCGTCGTAGAAGCTTTGTGCCGGGAGGTCGGTGCTTGCGGTAACTGAGCCGTTTTTAAGCGTGTAAATGCCCGGTTCAACGCTCATCGCAATCTGGAGCGAAGGCAGGTTGATGTAGATGTTGTTCTCGTTGCATGCACTCTTGCGCACCACCTTTGAGTTGTTCGGGGAGGTAATG
>JAGCVR010000155.1 GCA_017962285.1 Muribaculaceae bacterium
ATGTGAGAATAAGTTATGAACGAGATGGCAAAAGTCATCTCGTTTCATTTTTTTATAAATCCTGATGACCGATTCGGGCACCCAATTCTGTAAGCGTAGAAACCCTAACTGAGGTGCCAGTCTCTGATGGTGCCCAGGGCAGCGTTGTGAAATCGGTAGTTGCCGTCTGCGGGACGCACCACGCACCGCGCTGTTTCCAGAATGGCACGTTCTCCGCTGTTGAGCGAATACAGAATGAGAGTGTTTCCGCAGTCAACCACTGCGGGATTTTCTTTTGCTCCGCGTGTCCAGACGCAAGTCTGCACTTCGGCTTCCACAGTTCCGGCTTTAACAAAATGGGTCACGCTGCGCTTCCACCCCGCCAGTTTCCATTCCACCGGTCTCACGCATTGTACCGGCACTTGGGCCACCACTACCCCCTCGCTGTCAATACTCATTCTCACATCGTTGATTACATCTTCCACCGGCAGCCATTCCACCGGTGCAGTCTCGAGCAACCGGGCATACCATTGCTTTATGTGGGTTAGTAGCCACGCGTCAAGGTCAATTCCGTCTGTTCGTTCCACCAGACCGTCGGTGCGCACTTGTTCCAGGTGATGAATTCTTTTCCACAATTCAAGTATCCCCTGCTCGTTCAAGTCATAAATCTGATTTCTGTTTTCCATAGTATCTACTTTTATGTGTTAATCTTTTGCCGGCAAAGTTATGCGTGTTGCGAATGTTTGTCAATGCTGTTTTCGCCAATCCCCCATTTACTGATAAGGCACACAGTTTCTGGCTGCCGAACACTGATAACTGAAAACTATTTGCTATCTTTGCACGGTCAAAACAAGAGATACAGTGGTTAAGAAATGAGACGTTTAGGATTGGTGATATTATCGGTTGCGGCATTGTTTCCTTTTGCCGCATTTGCTCACACGTCTCTTGAGGACGACACGGTGAAGGTCATCTCCCTGAATCCGGAAACGCTCACGCCAAATCGTTTCACTACCGGAATTTTTGCCGGTGGCGGTTACTTGTTCAATACCGGTTCGCTCCATAACAATTTCGGACACACCCCCATCATAACAATGGGACTTCTCTTTGGTTACAAAAAATTCATGAACAAAATAGATGTGTTCTATGGCCAGCCGTTTTTCCGGAACAATGCCATTTTCACAGATTTTGTTATTCGGCCTGGGGAGGAAGACAACGTTTACAAGTATCAAATCAGCAAGAACACTACATCTTACGCATCTTATCTGGGGATATCCTATCAGGTGGGGCTCAAAGTTATAAACACACGCAGGTTAGCCATAACACCCCATGCCGGTTTGTATTATTCAAACTATAACTGGAGCCAGGACATATATGGGTGGGAACGCAATGAGCAAAATGATTGGGAAAGCGTAGTGACCGACCGCAGTGGAGTTTCAATGTCGAGCTATGGTTTCATAGCGTCAATCGACTTCGACATCGCACTCTATCATCGCTATAGCCCGATGATTTCTCTTGAAGGAAATGGCGTGAAGGATTTCTCGTCGAATCTTAGAATCACCCCGTTCGTTGCCCGCGAGTCATTTACCAAATGCACCCCCGACATCAAAGGCTGGATTGCCGGGATTTCGGTGTGTTATTATGCCATGTTCCGTAATTTATTCTAACCGCACATCAGAAGTGAAACGCTTATTTGCCATATTACTCTTGTTTGCCCTGTGCATGGCTTTAAGTCCCTGCAAGGCACAGACTGAGCCGGAATTGCCAAAAATGACCGATGAGCTGCCTAGTAGCTTGAGGAAAGTGTGGGCTGGGATGTATCATTTTGTGGACGAGGAATCGGGCGACACCCTGCTGATGATGGTGTTTAATCCGATTATAGTCTATCCGCGCGAGCGTTTCCGCAACAAAAAGGAAGAAGAGTTCTATTGGAAGACAGTGCGCGACGTGAAACGCACACTTCCTTATGCAAAACTTATAAGTGCCACACTTCTCGAAACCTACGAGTATCTCGAGACCTACAACACAAAAAAGGAAAAGGAGGATTACCTGCGCCGTTTCGAGAAAGAAATATTCAGGCAGTATAAGCCTGAGATGAAAAAAATGACGAAATCGCAGGGTAAAATGCTGATAAAACTCATTAACAGGGAGACCAACCAGTCGTCCTACAACATCGTCAAGGCTTTTCTCGGCTCTTTCCGTGCGGGATTCTGGCAGACGTTCGGACGATTCTTCGGGGTGAGCATGAAGGCGGGATATCATCCCGACAAGGACAAGAACGATGCAATGATAGAGCGTATCTGCGTGCGTGTGGAACAGGGAACGATATGAATGCCACTCAATACCTCCTGCGAGAGCGGGAACTGCTCAAGATAGAATACGAAACCGAAAAACAAGAGTTCCAGCGACTGTCGCAGTCGATGGGGATTGAGCGCAAGGTGAAGCGAGGTGATTGCTGGTATCCGGTAAGGGTGGGACGTTCCTATTACAACTCGCTCAATGCTTTGGTGATGGAAATCTTCCGAGACCCTGAAACCGACATTGAACACAACTTTGAATACGGGCGTCATGTGATGTTTTTCTCTGTTGATTCTTCGGGCAAAGTGGCTTATGCCAGTCATGGTGGAGTGGTGAGCTACGCTCAAGACGACAGGATGGTTGTAACCATCACCAATCCTGACCTGCCGGCTACACTGGCAAACTATCCCTCACTCGGTGTACAGATATCGTTCGACGAAACCACCCACCGGCTGATGAACGAAGCCCTGGAGCGTGTCATTAATGCCAAGGGAAACAATCGTCTGGCGGTGTTGAGGGAAATGTTTCACAATCCGAGCCACCCCGGGCGGTTTTCGTTGCAGCCTATGCAGTTCCCGTGGCTCAATACGTCGCAGCAGCATGCCGTGAACGAAGTGCTTTGCGCAAAGGATGTGGCAGTGGTACATGGACCGCCGGGAACGGGTAAAACCACAACATTGGTTGAAGCCATAGCCGAGACTCTGCGACGCGAAAATCAGGTACTGGTATGTGCGCAAAGCAACATGGCAGTGGACTGGATCAGCGAGCAGCTCGTGGACCGTGGAGCCGAGGTGCTCAGGATAGGCAACCCCACCCGTGTGAACGATAAAATGCTGTCGTTCACCTATGAACGGCGATTTGAAGATCACCCGCTCTATTCGCAACTGTGGGCTGTGCGTCGCGCAATTCGCGAACTGCAGTCATCGCGTCATCGTTCCGGTGATGCGTATCATCAGAAAATGGACCGCCTTAAGAGCCGTGCCACCGAAATGGAACTGCGCATTCACAACGATATAATGGGAAATGCCCGTGTTATCGCTTCAACCCTTGCCGGTGCGGCCAATCGTGTACTTGAGGGTGTGCGGTTCGCGACGCTTTTCATCGATGAAGCCGCGCAGGCTCTGGAACCGGCGTGCTGGATAGCTATCAGAAAAGCACATAGGGTGATTTTTGCCGGCGACCATTGTCAGCTTCCGCCCACGGTAAAAAGCCTGGAGGCATTGCGCGGCGGTCTTGGCAAAACCCTCATGGAATGTGTGGTGGAAAATGCTCCGCAAGCCGTGAGCCTGCTCACCGTGCAATATCGCATGAACCGTGACATCATGCGCTTTTCGAGCGATTGGTTCTACGATGGCAAGGTGGTGTGTGCCCCACAGGTCCACAACCGGAGCATTCTCGACCTCGACACCGCCATCACATGGATTGATTCGCAGAGCGAGTATCAGGAGGAATTCGTGGGCGAGAACTTCGGGAGAATAAACCGGACTGAAGCAGCACTCACGCTTTCCACCCTTGAAGAGTACTTCACCCTTATCGGCAGGGAGCGGATTCTGAACGAGCGCATCGATGTGGGGATAATCTCGCCTTATCGCGCGCAGGTGCAGCTGCTGCGCCGAAATATCAGAAAGAATGCTTTTTTCAAGCCTTTCAGGCATCTTATCTCTGTCAATACGGTGGATGGATTTCAGGGCCAGGAGCGCGATGTGATAGTAATCAGTCTGGTACGCTCGAACGATGAAGGCCAGATAGGCTTCCTTCGCGACCTGAGGCGCATGAACGTGGCTATGACACGCGCCCGCATGAAGCTTTTCATGCTTGGCGATGTCGCCACCCTTACCCGCCACAACTTCTACAGGAAGCTGTACGAATATGTTTCATCTCTGAAAAAACCAAGCAATGAACAGAATACTTGACATTCTCAAGCAATGGACCCTTCCGAGCGCGATAGTGTTTGGAACTGTGGTTTATCTGGTTTTCGCCTTCGTGCCGCAATTGGAGGAAACGGCAACGTTCTGCTGCCCCATTCTGGAAGCGAGCATGCCTTGCATTTTGTTCTGCGTTCTTCTGGTTACATTCTGTAAAGTGGATTTTCACAAGATGCGCCCTTCGGCATGGCACTGGGTTGCATGTCTGTTTCAGGTGGTGACGGTGGCGCTTGTCTTTGCCCTTATTAAAGGACTGGGACTTCGAGGCGACGGACTGGTTCTTGCAGAGGGAGTGCTTATCTGCATCATTGGACCCGGAGCCACTGCGGCTGCAGTGGTTACAGAGAAGCTTGGCGGTAACCTTGAAACCATGACCACCTATACCTTCATTTCTAATTTCCTGACGGCAATTACAATACCCATACTCTTTCCAATGATAGAACGCGGTGCCGTTCTCACCCAGCTTGAGGCATTCTTCCTGATTTTGGAACGCGTGTGTGAGGTCTTGGTGCTTCCCATGGCGGTGGCGTATGTGGTGAAGCATTATTTTCATCGGTTGCTCCGGTGGCTCATAGGAGTAAAGGATCTGTCGTTCTATCTGTGGGCGATATCACTGTCGATAACCACAGGCATAACGGTGAAGAACATAGTTCATTCCACTTCAGGTGTGTGGTTCCTGATAGTTATGGCAGCAGTAGTGGCTGTGTTGTGTTTCATTCAATATGCCGCCGGTCATTATATTGGAGTTCACTATGGCGTGCCCATCGAGGGAGCACAGGCTTTGGGACAGAAGAACACATCGTTTGCCATTTGGATTTCGTATGTCTATCTCAACCCGTTGGCAAGCGTGTGTCCCGGTTTCTATGTTTTGTGGCAGAACATAGTTAACAGCGTGGAACTCAATTCACTAAGGTCAGGCAATAAGTCTTCTTAATCTCGCAAATAAAGCCATTTTACCACTTTTTCTCGCAAGGTATTTATAGATTGAGCAAAAATTAGTAAATTTGCTTAATAAAATCTGATGAGGAATAAGAAGCAATGAACGAGGCTATCTTAAGTCAGCTCTACCTGAAGGATACCGCCTTTCAGGACCTTATGAAAGAGCGCATATATAATGTGCTCCTGGTGGCTTCGACCTACGATGCTTTTATCATGGAGGATGACGGCCGTGTGGAAGAGCAGATTTTTTTTGAGTATGCGTCGCTGAACCTGAGTTCTCCTCCCCGAGTTACCCGTGTGAGTAACTATGAAGAGGCTTTCGCGTGTCTGCGAGCCAAAAGCTTCGACCTCATCATTGCCATGCCCGGTGTTGACATCAGTGCCACGTTCAGTGCCTCCCGTGAGATAAAAAAACAATTTCCACATATTCCCGTGGTGGTGCTTACTCCATTTTCCCGGGAAGTGTCGCGCAGGCTGCAGGGCGAGGACCTCAACGCCGTGGACTATGTGTTCAGCTGGCTTGGAAACGTGGATCTCCTTGTGGCAATAATCAAATTGCTCGAGGACAAAATGAATGCCTGGCACGACATTAAGCAGGTGGGAATACAGATGATACTTCTGGTTGAGGATTCTGTGAGATTCTATTCATCTGTCCTGCCCACGCTCTACACGTTCATCCTTCAGCAATCCAAGATTTTTTCCACCGAGGCCCTCAATGCCCACGAAACGATGCTCCGTAAGCGCGGCCGTCCCAAGGTGATGCTCGCGCGCGATTACGAGGAAGCCAGGGCGCTTTATGAGATTTATCACGACAACGTTTTGGGAGTAATCACAGATGTGTCGTTCAAGCGCGATGGCAAGAAAGACCGTCTTGCCGGAATATCCTTTGCCGAGTTTGTGCGCGAAAACGACCCGTATGTGCCCATTATAATTGAATCGAGCGAAGCCGCGAACCGCGAGGTGGTGGAACAGATGGGCTGCACCTTCCTTGACAAGAATTCCAAGAAGTTCCCGGTTGACCTGGGCAAGGCCATTATGGACAATTTCGGCTTTGGCGACTTTATAATCCGAAACCCTGAAACCGGGGAGCCCATAATGCGCATAAGCGACCTCAAGGGTATGCAAAACCAGATATTCAATATCCCGGACGAGTCGCTTCTGTATCATGCACTGCGGAACGACATCTCGCGATGGCTCTATTCACGTGCGTTGTTCCCGATAGCTCAGGTAGTGAAAATGCACCGTTTTGCCGACATTAGCGAAGTGCCGGCTGCGCGGAAGCTGTTCTTTGACTTGATTGTGAAATACCGCAAGATGAAAAACCGCGGAGTGGTGGCAGAATTTCAGCGCGAGCGATTTGACCGGTATTCCAATTTCGCGCGAATAGGTCAGGGTTCGCTCGGAGGCAAAGGGCGCGGCATAGCGTTTATAGATTCCATAATAAAGAACAACCCCATCTGCGACGACTTTCACGGCTCCACCATCCGTATTCCGCACACAGTGGTGCTCTGCACCGACGTGTTCGATGAGTTCATGCGCAGAAACGACCTGTATCCGCGGGCGTTAAGCAATGTTGCCGATGAGGAGATACTGCAATTGTTCCTGAAGGCCGAACTGCCGCAAAACATAAAAGACGACCTGAGCGCAATTTACGATGTAATGGACAATGCCATAGCAGTGCGCAGTTCGAGCTTGCTCGAGGACAGTCATTACCAGCCGTTTGCCGGAGTCTATGCCACATATATGGTACCTCGCCTGCCCAATAAGCAGTCAACCGTGCTGATGCTTGAGAATGCGGTGAAGGCGGTCTATGCCTCGGTGTTTTATACCGACAGCAAGACCTACATGACCGCTACGAGCAATGTCATTGATCAAGAAAAGATGGCTGTGATTCTGCAGGAAGTGGTTGGAAACAATCACGGCGACACATTCTATCCATCGTTGTCGGGCGTGGGGCGTTCGCTGAACTACTATCCTCTTGAAGGCGAGCGACCTGAAGACGGTGTGAGTCAGATAGCGATTGGATTAGGGAAGTATATAGTGGATGGCGGGCGCTCGCTCAGATTTTCGCCGAAACATCCGCAGAAGGTTCTTCAGACAAGCACCATCGACCTGGCTCTGAAAGAGACGCAAACCACATTTCTTGCAATAAAGAATTCGTCGGCTGGAGAGTTCTCGTGCAACGACAGCTTCAACCTCGCATCTATAAATGTGAATGATGCCGCCAAGCGTGGTGAACTCACCCACATGGTCTCAACGTTTGATTATGAGAACGACCTCCTTTTGCCTACTGACGTGGGACCGGGCAGGAAAGTGGTAACTTTCGCCGGAATACTGCAGTACGACTATTTCCCGCTTGCGAAGGCAGTGGAGTTTATGTTGGAAACAGGTCAGCAGCAAATGGGACGGCCGGTGGAAATAGAGTTTGCCTGTAACCTGAAACCAAACCTCACGAGTTCCGACAGTGAAAAGGGCGACATCTATTGGCTTCAAATCCGGCCTATGGTTGACCGCCGCGAAATGGCGACAGACATAGTGGAAGAGATGAACAGTCCAAGCGTTCTGCTTAACAGCCACAAGGCTTTGGGGCATGGCGTTTTCAGCGATGTGAAAACCATAGTCATTGTCAAGGAAGAGAAATTCTCGGTTGCAAATAATTGGCAGATTGCAAGTGAAATTGAAAAAATAAATCGTAACTTTACGGAGACATCCCAAACCTATGTCCTGGTGGGTGTGGGCCGATGGGGGTCGTCCGACCCCGCCCTCGGCATTCCCGTGAAATGGGCGCAGATATCGGCGGCACAGCTGCTTGTGGAGGTTGCCACTCCCGATTGCAGCATTGAGCCAAGTCAAGGCACACATTTCTTCCAGAATTTAACCTCGATGGGTGTGGGGTACTTTGCCACAAATCCGCGTCAGGGAGATGTTGTGCGGTGGGATTTGATGCGGCAAAGCGCCGCTCAGGTAAGCGAGACCGAAAACTTGTACATATTTGAGTTCTCGCAACCTTTGCAGATAAAGATAAACGGGCTAAAGGGCGAGGGCATTTTAGCGCTTCATGACGACGAAACGACGAAAAAGATATAACGATAAAACAAAGAGTATATGTCATTTATAAAAGGATTAAAACGGGCATTCGGCTTTTCGACCGATGGCGATGAACTTGATAACGACGTTGAGTATTACGACGGCTCGGCGCGCAGTGGTATGGACAAACAGAAGAGCCAGTGGGTTCCAAAGTCTAAACCCGACGACTCTGTGGCAGAGTCTGACCCTGATGCCGGCACCGACACATCTGCCATCCCCACTTCGGTTCTCGATTATCTTGTGGAGGTCATAAATGGAAACCTTTCACCGGTCATTGTAGGCAGCCTGGACCTGGATGCCGAAAAAAAGGCGCTGGAACAGGAATTGGCACCCAAAATGGACTCTTTGTTGGAAAATATAAAGAATGAAGCCCACACCGCCGCCGAAGTAAAGAGTCAGGCAAAAATATCGGAAATTGATGCTGAACTGAAAAAAGTTCAGGAACAAAATCAGGAACTTCTGAAAACTGTTGAAAACCAGAAGGCAAAATTGCAGACCGAAGAAGCGCAACGCAAAGCACAGGCAACGAAACTCGCAGAAGTTGAAGCGAGAAATGCCCAAATAGAATCCGAACTGGAGCAATATTCGCTTGAAAATAAAGGACTTGTAAACAAGACTAAAGTTCTTTCCGTACTTGAGCAGCAGAAAGAGGAGTTAAATCAGGAAGTGCAGAGGGTGCAGGCTCTTCTGAACCAGATACGTGCGAAAAATGTGGAGCAGGAAAACAAAATTGCCCAACTCGAAAAGCAGATTGCTGAAAACGAAAGCGAAGACAGCGAACTGTCGAAGCAATTCCAGGAAGAGATGAACAAGGTGGAAGAGTTCAAGCAGAAGAAAAACACTGAAATTGCCACCCTGAAGAGTCAGATTCAGGAACTTAAGCAACTGGAGGGAGCTGAGAACGAGGAGGCCCGCACTAAATTGATTCAGGCTCAGGAACGCGAGAATTTACTGGCCAAGGAGATAAGCGACCTTAAGAAAAACATCAGCGAGACAGCTGCAGTGCGCAATCAGCGCGACCTTGACATGAACAGTCACATAGCTGACCTGAAGAATCAGCTCGCCATTGCCACTAAGCAGAACGAGGACCACATAGCGCAAGTCAATTCGCTCAACAAGGCTCATCAGCAACAGACCGACAAGGTGAAGGAACTTACCGAGCGGTGCGGCAAATTGGACGAGGAACTTCGCGTAGCGACAAGTGAATTGGCAAAAACACAAAACGAACTGGATAAAACCCGTGCCGCGCTGAATCAGCGTGCCAGCGAGCAGAAACAAAACACAGAGAAACTGCAGCAGATGGAAAATCAGCTGGCAAGCGCAAAGGAACAGCTCAACAGGCAGTCTGCCACAATGCCCGCGCCGTCAGAGCCGCATGAATCAGCCATCGCGTTAGACGACATTGATTGGCTGATGCCCGAAACCCCTGCGCCGGCAGCACCGGAAGTGAAACCAGAGCCAGAACCGGAACCAACTGGAAGAAACGATGATGGCGAGCGTCAGTATTCACTCTTCTGACAAAGAACTCCGCTAAAAAACAATCTTGTTATTCGTAAGAATAAAATGCCCGACTGGTGAAAGACAGCACCATAAATATCAGCAGTGCCGACAGTTCGGTGGTAATTGTTGCCTCCGATACCGTTGCTACATATAATCCGGCATATCCTGGCGGATTCAAGTCTCGTCTTGGCAACGACAGTGTGGTGGCAAAAATCGAACTTCGCGAAACCATGCAGATTCCCAATGGTTCTGCACCGGCAAATCACAGGAATTCGCTGTTGCAGGATTCGGGGACAATGGCAATCCTTCTGGCTGGGCTGCTTGCAGTGCTGGTGACCTATCGCAGTGGTTACAAATATATTCATAACATACGTCACAGTTTGTTTTCGGTGAAAATGCGCGATTTCGAGGACCACACGATGGACGAAACAAAGATATTAAGTGCCCTCACCGCCAATTCCATTATCACTCAAAGTCTTTTCCTGTTCATAGCGCTTGCGCATCGATATCAGAATTTAAATGAAATTCTTTATTCAGAAATATTCCCCCATGTGCTGATATTAATGGGCATGATAACGATTTTTTATTTTGCGCAACTTGCTCTCTATAGATTGCTTGGGTATGTGTTTGGTACAGAGGCACAAACCGAATGTGTGCTTACTGGATTCAAGGCGGTCATCTCGCTGATAGGACTTATTCTCTTCCCTATAGTTGCGGTTTCGCTTGTTGAACCCAAGTTAATAAATGTAATGTTGCTAATAGGCACAATATCATACTTTTGCGCAAGAATAATCTTCATAATTAAAGGATTTAGGATTTTTTATAACAATTTGTTATCGTCTGTGTATTTTATTTTGTATCTTTGCACCGTCGAAATAGTTCCGGCAGTTTTGCTTTGGAGTATTTCTGCATACGTTTGTTCCGTCTTTTAGAGATAAAATACTGTAAGCGTGAAGATTAAAAGAATTTTGGTTTCGCAGCCGAAACCTGTATCTGAAAAAGATCCATACTATGATTTGCAGACGAAATATGGTGTAAAACTCGTCTTTCGTCAATTTATTAAGATTGAAGGTTTGTCATCACGGGAATTCCGTCAGACAAAAGTACCCATCACAGAGCACACAGCGGTTATTTTTACTGCGAGAACTGCCATAGACCATTATTTCAGGCTCTGTACAGAACTTCGCTTTAAGGTTCCCGAAACAATGAAGTATTTCTGTGTGAGCGAGCAGGTTGCTTACTATCTGCAGAACTATGTGCAATATCGTAAGCGTAGGATTTTTGTCAGCCCCACTGGTAAAGCCGAAGATCTTTTGCCGTTTCTCCAGAAGCACAGCAAGGAAAAATATCTTTTCCCGATGAGCGATGTTCATGACATGAAGAATTCCATAATCGAACAGAGCGGAGTATCTTACACTAAGGCCGTGATGTACCGTACGGTGAGCAACGACTTTGGACCCGACGAGAAAATCAGCTTCGACATGGTGGTTCTCTTCACTCCGAGTGGCGTGCAGTCGCTGTTGAAGAATTTCCCCGATTTCAAAAACAAGAACATTCTGCTTGGAGCTATGGGCTCTAAAACCATTGCCGCAATAAAGCAGGAAGGTCTTAGACTCGACATCACCACGTCGCCCGAAACTCCTTCCATGGCCGCTGCAATCGACAAGTATCTGGCACAGGAACAGTTGCGCGAGGAAAAGATGGCAAAAGAGAAAGAAGCGATGGCAAAGAAAGCCGCTGCTGCCAAGACTAAAAAGGCAACTGTGAAAGTGGCTAAAACTACGCCTAA
>JAGCVR010000156.1 GCA_017962285.1 Muribaculaceae bacterium
CCTTCATTGAATGCCTTTTCTATTGCACACAGACACACACCATTTTTCTCGTAACAACTGAACACGCAATTCTTTCCATCCACTATCTGCGTTACGAGCTCTCCTTCCGGATCAAGATAGGCCAATCCGTTTTCCTCTATCTCCTGTTTTGCGCGGGGCAGCAAGTAATCCCACACTTCGGGCAGTATCTGCTTCAGCTTCTTATATTCTTCCTTTGTTATGGGGGCGCCGGCATCACCTTCGATGCAGCAATCACCATGACACACCGAGATGTCGCAGCAGAAAAACCTTTCCACAAAATCAAGGCTTACAAGTGTGTCGTCACCAATCTGAAACATTATTTTAATTGGAAGTTAAAGATGAAGTAAAAAGTGAAGTTAAAGATGAAGTTAAAGGTAAAGTAAACTCGCTTTGCTCTTGATTTTTAACCTGCAGATTCAGGAACTATAATTCCGACAGGCGATGCTCGAGGTCGGTTACCGACAGCTTCAGCGACAGCTCGCCTTTATGAGCAAGCGAGATGTTTCCGGTCTCTTCACTCACCACTATTGCAACCGCATCGGTAGCCTGGGCAATGCCAAGCGCAGAACGGTGACGCAGCCCCAGGTAACGCGGCAGACTCGTATCGTGCGATACGGGCAGAATACATCCAGCACTCTTCACCTTGTCGCCAGCAATAATCAGCGCGCCATCATGTAGCGGACTGTTCTTGAAGAATATATTCTCTATAAGTCTCTGGTTGAGATTTGCGTCAATCATGTCGCCGGTTCCTTCATAATCATCAAGGGGCATTTTTTGTTGAACGACGATGAGTGCTCCGGTTTTTGACTTCGACATACTCATGCAGGCATACACAACTGGCATTATCCACTTTTTATCGACGGTAGAGACATCCTTATGCCACAACTGGGAAAGGAAGCGCCATTTCTCCTGTGAACCGAGCTCAATGAGGAATCGCTTTATCTGGTCTTGGAAAATTATCACAAAAATGAACAGGCCGATAACCACGAATATGTCCATTATCGTGCCTATCAGCCGCATATCCAGTATCTTATACAGCACCACCCATATCAGCACAAACGAAAGCACACCCACGAATATGTTGATAGTGCCGCTTTCTTTCATCTTGCGATACATATAGAAAAGAAGTGTTGCCACAAGAAGTATGTCAATCACATCTTTTATGCCGAACAAGTCAAAAAATCCGCTATCCATATATAATCTTTTTCAAGTCAATCTATATCAACTGCGACAACAACTCTGCCGCTTCCTTTGCTTCTTTCACATCGTGTACCCTGAGCATCTGCGCTCCCTTGCTCAGAGCGTAGGTGTGCAGCACCGTACTACCGTTCAATGCCTTAGCGGCATCACATCCCAGCTTGTCATAAACCATGCGTTTGCGGGAAACGCCCACAAGCAGTGGAACGCCAAGGGAATGGAAAACCTCGAGGTGGCGCATGATGGCAAAGTTCTGCTCCAAGTTCTTGCAGAATCCAAATCCCGGATCGGCAATCACATCGCACACTCCCATCTGGTGCAGACTGTCAATGCCGGCAGCAAGCCACCGCAGCACTTCCGACGCCGCATCCGCGCCTTCAGCAACGGCAGTGTTGTGGGTTAAAACGTAAGGTACATTAAAATGCTTCACCACATCGAACATCTCTTCCGTTCCGCCACTCACATCGTTCACGATATTGGCTCCATAATCTTCGATACATTTCCGAGCCACACCGGCACGAAATGTGTCAACCGAGACCAACGCGTCAGCCCCAGCCACAGAACGGATGACAGGTAGCGCCATGCTCAAACGCTCCATCTCCCCATCCTCTTCAACAGGACTGGACGCAGGACGCGTGGAGCAACCGCCAACATCAATGACGTCTGCACCTTCCGCCAACATCTCGCGCACTCTTTGCGCTATGGAATCTTCGGTCTGGAAACGGCTGCCGGAATAAAAAGAATCAGGGGTAACATTCAAAATACCCCAAATCCACGGACGGTTCATCTCAACTAGCCTGCCACGGATATTGAAACTGTATTTCCTGAATTTTTGCACCTGACTGAATTCTTTCTGCGAAGATAGTAATTTTCTTCCAATTATCTCACACTCGGCGCGACAAAATTGCTCATGCTAAAGCCTGATTACCGATTTGGGTTAAATCACCCCCACGCACCACAGGAAGATGAGAAGCACTGCCACTGGCGCCACATAGCGCAGACAGAACACCACATAACCTATCTCACGTCCGTGAAGCTCGCCATGGTTCGTGAGCTGTTCGCGAATCACGCGCCGGTCGAGGAACCATCCCACATACAGAGCCGTAAAGAGTCCGCCGAGCAGCATGAACACATTCGACGCCATGTAATTCAGCAAATCAAAGATGTTCATACCCCAGAATATGATTCCACTCAGCACATTGAACGAAATTGCGCTCAGCAATGCCAGGAAAACTATCGCTACCGCACTGAGCCACGTCGCTTTCTCACGGCTGATTTTCTTCTCTTCCACAAAGAATGTCACGGAAATCTCATTGAGCGAAATGGTGGATGTGAGCGAAGCAAAAAATACAAGGAGGAAAAACATCACCGCCCAAATGGTGCTGCCCGGCATCTGGTTGAATATGCTTGGCAGTATCTCAAATATTAACTTAGGTCCGGCTTCTGGCTGCATTCCGAAACTGAACACCGCGGGAAATATCATCACTCCCGCGAGAATAGCCACAAGCGTATCAAGTATCGCCACGGTTACTGCATCGTTCGTGAGCGACGTCTTATCACTGAAATAGGACGAATACGTAACAAGTCCTGAGATGCCGAGCGTAAGCGACATGAATGCCTGCCCCATTGCATCCACAACACCGCGGCCGGTAAGCTGCGAGAAGTCAGGGTTGAACAGGAACTTTAATCCTTTTTCCGAATTTGGCAACAGCAGCGAGTTTACACAGAAAATTGCCAGCAACAGAAACAGCAACGGCATCATCACATTGGCGGCACGCTCTATTCCGTTGCGGATTCCCTTGCGCATAACCAGGAAGTTGAGGCAAAGGAAAATCATTGTCCACATGACACTTCTCCATGGACTGCCGACCAGCCCTCCGAACATGTCGCTGTACTCAGATGGACTGTGGCCTCCGAGCTTCCCAATTACCGACAGATATAGATATTCCATCACCCAGCCGCAAACCACGCTGTAGAAACTGATCGTGATTATTGAACCCAGAATGCAGATATATGTGAACAGGTAGAATTTCCTGCCGGGAGAAAGCTGCTGCAGAGCGCCTTTCATGTTTTTATGCGTACTTCTGCCAATGATGAACTCCGACAATATCACGGGGATTCCAAGCAAAGCCACACAAATCAGATATACCAGGATGAAGGCGCCTCCCCCATTCTGGCCGGCTTCGTATGGAAAACGCCAGATGTTTCCCAGTCCCACGGCCGAGCCTACCGTAGCTGCTATTGCTCCCACACGCGTGGCAAAACCCACTCTCTCTTTCATTTCACAACAAATTTATACGATTTTTCTCCATTTCTTAATTAATTGTGCAAAATTAACAAAAACTTCTCACTTTGTGAAGAAAAAATCAGTAATAAAAAAACTTTCCCCTTGGATTGGACTGCAGTCCTTGGGGAAAGATTCGATTCCTGCCAGATATTAAACGGCAAAAATCAAGATTCGGTTTTATTCCAATTATTTACTTATCTGTATGTTAATTGTATTATGCTAAACCAATACTTTAATGTGGCATGCCATATAAAGACACATTAATACGTAAGAACAATATGGTTTTCCTCTGCAAGACGACGCATGTTCATAATAGCATAGCGCATACGCCCAAGTGCGGTGTTGATGCTCACGTTTGTACGCTCGGCAATCTCCTTGAAAC
>JAGCVR010000157.1 GCA_017962285.1 Muribaculaceae bacterium
ACCGCGACATCATCCTCGACTCGGCTCACCTGGGCTACACACTGCTAAACAACGATTTCGAGGCCTGCGAGATTGCCATCGGCAGCAACCTGCTTATCTTCGACTGGATAAAAAGGCTCGTTCAGCTGAACAAATGCTTCATAGTGAAACGGAATCTGGGCAGACTCCAGACGCTTACCGCCGCCATTCAACTGTCGCAGTACATCCATTTCACACTGACACAGAAAAAATCGTCGATATGGATTGCACAGCGCGAAGGACGGTGCAAAGACAGCAACGACCGCACACAGGAAAGCCTGATTAAGATGCTCGCCATCGGCGACCGCAAGAAACCTTTCCTGGAAAGCCTGAAAGAACTGAACATAGCACCCGCCGCCATCAGCTACGAATACGACCCCAACGATTACCTGAAAGCCACGGAATTCCGGATGAAGACAAAGAACCCCAATTTCAAGAAATCGACCGACGACGACCTCACGAGCATGAGAACCGGACTGGAAGACTTCAAGGGCAGAATCCACATCAGTTTCACTCCTTGCATCAACGACCGCCTCGAGCAAATCCCCGACGACCTCGACCGCCTGCTGACGCTGCAGCGCGTGTGCCACATCATCGACAGCGCAATCCACGCAAACTACAAAATCTTCAAGACCAACTACATCGCCCACGACCTCCTCTTCGACAAGCATGAGTTCTCCGAGAACTATACAGAAGAGGAAAAGAGCAAGTTCATCTCCTACCTTCATTCTCAAATCTCCAAAGCCGACATTCCGCTTAATGAACTTGACCGCAACTATATGCTTAAGACAATGCTCGAAATGTACTCGAACCCTCTGACGAACCACCTTGAAGCATTAAATTAACTTTACCACTTCAACTGCTTTATTATGAGATTCTTCTGGATGCCATTCGTAGCGATAATCATAATCAATATCATCATTGATATATTCATCTACCGCCACTTCAGGAAACAGCGCAAAAAGGCAGCTCTGGTTGCCCACACTGCACTGAGCGTAGCGATGATTGGCATCATTGTTGCCACAGTGGCGATAGCCCTCTGTGCCGGTGCCTCCAATGCCGTTTTTGTGACTCTGATGTGGCTTCTTTTCTGCTACTTCAGCATCTACATAGCCAAATACGTGGGATTGATCGTGGGCGTGTTTCTGCTGATTCCGAAACTGAGCAGTAGAACCCGAAGGTTTGTCGCCCGTTGCGGCACGGTGGCGGCTTATGCCACCCTGTTTCTGATGATCTGGAGCGCAGCCGTAACACCTTACACTTACCGCATCAACAGGATTGAACTTGCATCACCCAGGCTGCCGAAAGAGTTCAACGGCTACAAGATAGTTCAGTTCAGCGACACACATCTTGGCACATATTGCGGCAGAACCGCTTTTGTGCGGCAATGCGTCGATGCCATAAACGCCCTCTCACCCGATGCCATCTGCTTCACCGGCGACCTTGTGAGCCGCCACTCGAGCGAAGCCCACCCCTATCGCGACATACTGAAAAAACTGCACGCAAAGGATGGCGTGTTTGCCGTCCTTGGCAACCACGACTACGACGACTACATGCCTGGCATCACCGAAGCCGAGCGAGATGCCGACCGCAAGGCTCTACGTGACTTTGAAAACGGCGTGGGCTGGAAACTGCTTTGCGATGAACATGTGATTATTTCGCGCGACAGCGCCCGCATTGCTATAATTGGAACGGAAAACTACGGTGAGCCGCCCTTCCCCAAATATGGAAGTCTGGAGCGTGCCTACCCCAATGCCAACGACAGTGTTTACAAGATTCTACTCCAGCACAACCCACAGTCGTGGAGAGACGAGATTGCGGGCAAGACAAGCATTGACCTCATGCTGGCAGGGCACACACATGCCATGCAGTTCCTCATCAGTTTCTTCGGGCACAGCTGGTCGCCGGCCAAATGGAAATACGCAGAATGGGGCGGACTTTACCATGAAAAAAATCAAGCCCTATATGTGAACATAGGACTTGGCATGGTGGGTTTCCCGGCGCGAATAGGTGCGACGCCAGAAATCACGGTAATCACGCTCCGCAGCGAATAAGCCGACTGGAGAACAATCCTGCTTCAGCTGCCCAGCAACGTTGATTTCTTTTCGCGGAGATATTTGAGCACCGCATCCTGGTGGAACGTGAAGATACGCCCCAGAATGCCGAATGAAACCGTTGAGGTCTCACCGTCGTAAGTGAACGTTGTTGAGCTGCAAACCACGTAATTGTGATAATCGAGCTGAGTATCCACAACAGTTGAAGCGACCGGTCCAGTGATAAGACGCCCAACCATGGAACCAATGGCGCCAATGCCCTTTTCCTCCTTGAGATTCTCATCGGCAAACTGATTCAGCGAGTGTTCCACATCTTTCGCAACAGCATCAACATGTGCGCTGCGGGCCGGGCAAGTGAAAGCAAACACACCTGCCACGCAAGCCAAAAGCAGCAAACTGATCAAAACTTTCTTCATATCGCTCTAAATTTTTCTTTTTGGGTTATTTGGTATGATAATTTTAATTCCCGATTTGTGCATCCTTATGTCCAGGTCGGCAGGCATCTGCATGGGCTCACCATCCAGGTGCATCACTTCGGCATAAGGACGGTGAATTTTCAGACCGTCAACACGATAGGTCTGGACATACAGGTCCTTGTCTATCTTTTTCATGAACAGCAATGCCCCCAGCACTGGTGTGGCAAGCGGATTGAACGGATGTATCACCGTCACGTCGATCATTCCGTCCTGCATGCTTGCATGAGGTGCTATGAAAGCGTTGTTTCCGTACTGCGCCGCATTTCCGCAGGCTATGACAAACGCCTTTTCCGTTACGACATCGCCACCGAGTTCTATCCTGTATTCACGCGGCTTGTATTTCACATATTCCGTAAGGGTCTTCTTCACATAAGTGACCAGTCCGCGGCTTCCCGCCTGAGCGAACTTGTCGGCTACCCACGCGTCGAACCCCATTCCGCAGGTGCAGAAAAACGGAGTGTCGTTCACAGAGCAGTAGTCAAAAGTCTCCACATGGAAATCGTTGAGCACCCGAAGCGCTTTCTTCACGTCACGAGGTATGCCCAGATGGCGAGCGAGTCCGTTGCCAGAGCCGCATGGGACTATGGCAAGTGCCGTGTCGGTATGACGCACGCCGCACGCTGCACCGTTCACTGTGCCGTCGCCGCCTATCGCCAGAACCACATCGTAGCCCTCAGCGACTGCCTGGCGGGCGAAGCGTTCGGCGTCACCCTCGCCCGCCACGGTTTTCAGGTGGAGCGAGAATCTCTCATGGTCCACTATCTGCTCAAGCAGAGGAGGAATGCCGTCCTTGCTGCCCGTACCCGACTTGGGATTCAGTATAGCCAGTATTCTTTTCTTCTGTTGTTCCATTGGGTGCAAAGATAAGTTTTTTTCTTTATGCTGCAAAAATCATGCAACAGAAAAAACAATGATGCAACTCACCGGCAAGGTAAGCTGCACCATTCCTGATATCGTAAATAAACGAATTATTTCTTCTTGCGATCGCCGTAACGGCTGAGGAACTTGTCCACACGACCTGCAGTGTCCACCAGTTTCTGCTTGCCGGTGAAGAATGGGTGTGAGGAACTTGTGATTTCAAGTTTTACCAGTGGATAAGTCTTTCCGTCAACTTCAATGGTTTCCTTGGAAGCAACAGTGGAACGGGTGATGAACACCTCATCGTTCGACATATCCTTAAACGCTACTTCGCGATAATTCTCGGGATGAATACCTTTTTTCATTTTATATCTGTGTTTTAATGTTTTACGAATGAATCTCTGGCGGGAGTAAGCCGCCTTCACTTGTAATGGCGTGCAAAATTACTAAAAATTTTTCTTTTCCGCAAAAGTTTTTCAAATCTATTTTTGTGATTCTCAAAAAAATGCCAATCACCGTCACCAATATCGCAAAAGAAATACACAAAAGAACTGCATTAATCTAAAAATTTCGATTTTTTATGTAACTTTGCACTATAAAAATCAATGAGATAGATTATGTTTAATTTTTTCCATAAGAAGAAAGTCGTACCCAAGTTGTTCTACACAACCGACGTTCACAGCCATATCCTGCCGGGCATTGACCACGGCTCGCAAAGTGTGGAGCAGTCGCTCGAAATGCTGCAGGCAGAAATGGACATGGGCATCAGTCGTGTGATGTGCACTTCGCACGTCACTGCCGAGACTTTCGAAAACACCCCAGCCACGATAAAAGCATCCCATGCCATTCTGAAGGAAGCAGTGGAAGAAGCCGGGATGAATGTCACCATAGAGCCCTCGGCAGAATACCGCATCGACGAATACTGGAACAAGGAATATGCCGCCGGTCACGTGCTGCCGCTCCCCGGGAGCTGGCTTCTGCTTGAGAACTCGTTCCAACAGGAACTTATGGAAATGGACCAGCTGATGTTCGACGTGCAGTGCAAGGGCTACCGCCCCATCCTCGCCCATCCCGAGCGCTACGGCTACTACCACGTTCGCCGCAACCGTTACGAAGCGCTTCATAATGCAGGCGTGAAATTCCAGATAAACCTGTTGTCGCTCGCTGGATATTTCGGTCACCATGCCCGCGACATCGCCCTATGGCTAATCGACAACCAGAATGTGGATATGCTGGGCAGCGACATGCACAACATGGATCATGCCGAAGTAATCATTGACTACCTCAGGTCCAGAGACTGGGCAAAACAAGCCAAGAGGCTCGAGCCCGTCATCATCAACGACCAAGTGAAGTAATAAGGGAGTATGTAAAAATTTAAGATTCTAAAATGTGGTCGCCTTCAGCGACGGCGAGGGCAGTTTGTTTTCCACCCCCAGTTTCGCGCTCGAAACTATGTATCTCGCTGCTCTACTGAGGGTTACTCAAATGCTCGCCCGTTGGGCGAGGACGCAGAAACGAATCTGCAGAAATGTCATTTTACGTGATTTCTGAATTACGACACACCCTCTAAATTTTATTCGGGACTATGCAGGCGGGAGCGGATGTATGCGAGGATAACCTGTGCCGTACCTTCCACGCCCAGTTTCGACTCATCCACCGACAAATCGTAGGAGGCGGCATCGCCCCAGTTTTTGCCGGTATAGAAATTGTAATAATCGGCACGCTCCCTGTTCTTTTTCTCAGTCATCTTTTCCGCCTCTTTTTCTGTCTTGCAATCGCCCCGTGCAATCATTCTCCTCACACGGTCCTCAAGCGAGGCATGGATGAAAATGCTTATCACTTCGGTATGAGAGCGCAGGATATAGTCGGCGGTGCGCCCCACAATCACACAAGGACCGCGACGGGCAATCTCAATCATCACATCGCTCTGCGCACGGTAGATGCCGTCGTCGGACTGCGGTGTGTTGCCCACATAATGAACGCCGCTGTTATAGCCGATATTGAACGACCACAGGCCCGAGAAGAAACTTGGGGTGCGCTCGTCGGCAGCCTCAAACACTTCAGTTTTCACGCCGCTCGACTTGGCTGCTTCAAGCAACAGTTCCTTGTCGTAATACGGTATTCCCAATTCCCGGGAAACAATAAGGCCTATTTCCCTTGCACCACAGCCGAACTGGCGGCTTATGGTAATGACAAAACTGCGTTTATTCGTGTCGTTCTCCATCATCTTCCGATTTAGACTGGTTCAGGCGGTCTTCTCCCCCCATTATAAAACTTGTAATATTCAGTTCTCCATTCTTCCACACACATTCAAACAGCGTGGGATTAACGGGAATTTTCTCTTCCACATATTCATACACGCGTTCAAACTTAATTCTCCCTCGCTTCTGAAACAGACGCTTTAGCAGACCTTGATTGGCATCACCGCCCACAATCACGAAATGCGCACGGTCGAGCACAAGGTCGGCCACATATTGTTTTCTCTTCTCTATGGGAGAGCCGAGGACATCCTCGCCGCGGACCGACACCACGATGGAATCTGCTTCAGAGCCATGGATATTGAGCACATACACATAGTGCTCGGCATCTTCCTGCCCCAATCTTGTGAGCTGCTCCGCAAGATCCTGCGCCAATGGCTGAGGAGCCTTGTCGCTGAAGACCACGATTGGCAACGGAAGCTGATTTGTCTTATCGGGAATCAGGTCCCGCTCATCCGCAGTAATAAGAAAGGGAACAGTCACCACCCTGTCGGAGGCAAAGCTGACTTCCGTCAGGAAAGCGAGCAATATGACAAGGATAAAATGTTTCATAGCCTACCGTATTTCTGTTTTTGTGGCAAAAATAATTGAGTTTGGAAACAAATCAAAATATCAGCATGATTTTTTATGAAACTTTGGCAGTATCCTGAGCTGAATTTGACGGAAGAATCAAGAGCGTGACTGAAACAACGATGCAGATGAATCCCACACCCATAATCCATGAGAAAGGTTCACAGAACCAGAAGATACTCACGAGCATGGCGGTGAGAGGTTCAAGGGCACCAAGAATCGACGTGAGAGTGCTGCCTATTACACGAAGTCCCACCACAAGGGTGAGGTTGGAAACAGCAGTGGGGATAAGACCCAGCATCACAATGCTGAAACCTACGCCAACCGTGGGTGGCGTGGTAATGCTGCCCTTCCAGGCAAACGTTATCAGCCCCATATACACGAAACTAAGGACGAACACCCAGAACGTGAGTTTACTCGACTCCAGGTCATCGAGTTTCATCTTAGGCACCAGAATCAGATAGATGGCATAGGCCAAGCCCGAAAACAGTTCATACGCCACGCCCTTCACCGACATGTTGCCAAGTCCGTTCTCAATTCCCGAAAGCAGAGCAACGCCAATCACCGCCAGGATGATCGACGACACAGTCTTGAACGTGGGTCGCTCATGAAAAAATAACATCATCAGCAAACAGGTGAAGATGGGATATGAGAACTGGATGGTGGTTGCGGCACCACTTGTGAGATATGCATATCCAAGCAGGATTGTAATAGCCGAGGCAAGGTTAATCAGCGCCAGCAGAGAGATGCGCCAGAAATGACTCATCGTTATCATCAGGTCGCACTTGTAATACTTCATCACGGCATATATTACAATTGATGCGAAAAGGAAACGATACACTATCAAGCTCGGCGTATCCATTCCGGCGTCCAGTGCAGGCTTCGAGAACAAGGGAATCATGCCGAATGTGGCACTCGACACCATTGCGGCTATTAACCCCTTAGTACGTTGTTTCATGTCAGAGACTGATGGTTTTATGCTTTCTTTTTAAGATAATTAGGGAGACTTTTTTCTGTCTCCCTAATGCTATGAAGGTTATAACCGGGTTATCCGAAGTTGTCGTAATGGATCGATTCCGGATCCACGCCGAGAGAGTCGAGCAAATCGTTCACGGTCTTGCTCATCATCGACGGTCCGCACATGTAATACTCACAGTCCTCGGGGGCAGGATGATTGTTCAGATAAGTCTGACCCATCACGGGAGCCACAAACCCTGCGGTGTATTTCACGCCTTTTTCATCTGCGACAGGATCGGGACGGTCCAGAGCCAGATGGAAGTGGAAATTGGGGAATTCATTCTCAATTGCCAGGAAGTCGTCGAGATAGAACACCTCGCTTAACGAACGTGCGCCGTAGAAATAGTGCATTTCGCGGTCGCGCGTGTTCAGCGTGCGCGTCATGTGCATAATCTGGGCACGCAGAGGAGCCATACCGGCGCCGCCGCCAACCCATATCATCTCTTTCTTGGAATCGAAAATGGGATGGAAATCTCCATAAGGACCGCTCATTATCACCTTGTCACCCGGCTTGAGCGTGAAGATGTAGCTTGAAGCGATGCCAGGCATCACGTCCATGAAACCCACTTCGGGTTTCGGCTTGAACGGCGGAGTGGCAATTCGCACCGTGAGCATGAAGCGGTCGCCCTCGGCAGGATAGTTCGCCATGGAATAAGCGCGCACAGTGGGTTCTGTGTTCTGGCACTTGAGCGAGAACATGTTGTATTTCTCCCAAGTGGGCAGATATTCACCGAGCGAAGCCTTGTCGATGTCCTTGTCGTAGTCGATACTGTATTCGGGGATACGAATCTGGGCATAAGAACCCGGGATGAAATCCATGTGCTCGCCTTCGGGAAGAGCCACGATAAATTCCTTGATGAACGAAGACACCAGATTATTGCTTACAACAGTACACTCATATTCTTTCACTTCGAGGACAGAATCCGGCACCTGAATCTTCAGGTTGTCTTTCACCTTCACCTGGCATCCGAGACGCCAGTGGTTCTGCTGTTCCTTACGCGAGAAATGCACCGTTTCTGTGGGAAGTATGTCACCGCCGCCTTCAAGCACCTGCACCTTGCACTGTCCGCAGCTGCCCTTGCCGCCACAGGCACTGCTGAGCATCACGCCCTGGCCGTGCAGAGTGTTGAGCAGCGTGGCACCGGTATCAACTTCCACCACACGCTTTCCATCGTTAATGTCAATCTTAACCTTTCCCGAAGCCACGAGGTAGTGTCTTGCTACGAGAAGGAGTATCACGAGCAGTAATGTGATTATCAGAAAAATCACAGCGCTCATCAGCACCGTCAGTCCGGCTGTATCTAATAGTATCATCATCGCATTAATCATAATTTAATACCCATGAAGCTCATAAACGCTATTCCCATTAATCCTGTAATAATAAAAGTAATTCCCACGCCGCGAAGTGGAGCCGGAATGTGGCTGTAGGCAATGCGTTCACGGATTGCGGCAAGTCCCACGATAGCGAGGAACCATCCCACTCCGGAGCCAGCGCCATAGACTGTGGCGGACCACACCGAACCGAGATCGCGCTGCTGCATGAATAGGGCTCCGCCCAGAATTGCGCAGTTCACAGCTATCAGAGGCAGGAAAATTCCAAGCTGGTTATAGAGAGCCGGAGCGAATTTCTCCACTGCCATTTCCACG
Organism: Muribaculaceae bacterium; assembly: GCA_017962285.1. Lineage (GTDB taxonomy): Bacteria > Bacteroidota > Bacteroidia > Bacteroidales > Muribaculaceae > Sodaliphilus. Next base: position 8,899 of record JAGCVR010000157.1, read on the forward strand.
AGTTGTGTGGCCGAGGCAATCACGGCGATGAACATTATCAGACCGAGGAAACTGAGGTCAACGCCCGCCAGCGAAGGGCTGAGCCAGGTCAATGCACCGGGCTGAAGCACATAAGTGTCGAGCAGGTAATTCAGCGGCACAGTCACCACAAGCATAAACGTAACCGCGAGTCCCAGGCCGAAAGCCGTTTTCACATTCTTGGACACGGCAAGGAAAGAGCACATACCCAAGAAGTAGGCAAATATCATGTTATCGATGAAAATCGATTTTACAAATAGATTTAATTCTTCCATTTCTTTGTGATATTAAGCGGTTAGTTATTTCTCTTGTAAATCCTTGTTGCGGGCGCGGTGAACCCAGATGATGCACGCCACAGTGATAAGAGCCATCGGCGGCAGTATCATCAGGCCGTTGTTCATGTAGCCATGGTCGTAGCAGAACTGAGGTATCACCTGATATCCGAAGAGTGTCCCCGAACCGAGCAGTTCACGGAAGAACGCCACAATCACCAGGATTATGGTGTAGCCAAGTCCGTTGCCTATTCCGTCGAGGAACGAAGGCCAGGGACGATTGTTCAGTGCGAACGCTTCGAGGCGTCCCATAAGAATACAGTTTGTGATTATAAGCCCAATGAACACTGAGAGCTGACGGCTCACATCGTAGTCGTAGGCTATGAGGAATTGCTGAACCACAATCACAAGAGCAGCCACCACCACAAGTTGAACGATGATGCGTATCGTGGTGGGAATGGTGCTGCGGATAAGTGATATGATGACGTTGCTGAATGCCATTACGGCAATCACCGACATTCCCATCACAATGGCAGGCTCCAGTTTCGCTGTCACGGCAAGGGTGGAGCAGATACCCAGTATCTGCACCAGCACAGGATTATCCTTGCTGAACGGGTTGAAAAGAACTTCTTTATTCTGTTTTGATAACATGGCTTTACTCCTCCTGTGAATTTAATTGGTTGTTACTTGCTGCAAGCTTCTTCAGGAATGGCTCGTAGGAGCTGAGGCAGTGGGCAATCATGGAGCCCACGCCACGGCTGGTGATGGTGGCGCCGGAGATGGCATCCACATAGTCGGCTCCGTCCAGGCTCTTCTGCCCTTTCTTCACCACTTCCACGCTCTTGAACGCGCCTTCTTTCATAATCTTCTTGCCAACGAACTGAGCCTTGAATTCATTTTCGGTGATCCGAGCGCCAAGTCCCGGTGTCTCACCCTCATGAGAGAACGAAGTTCCGAAAATGGTGTTTCCATCATCGTTCACGGCGACATAGCCCCAGATTGGTCCCCAGAGTCCCGCACCGTACACGGGCAGGATATATTTCACCTGACCGTCGGCCAATACACTTTTATATACCGGCAGCACCCGATTGGCTTGCTTGATGTTCGACTTCATATTGACATTGAAGGCTGAATTAGCGGCGGAATCGGCGATTTCGCCCTTATCATCGACTATATAGTCCGCCACAATATATTTATTGAAATTATCCTTCAGTTCTGCCTCGTTCGACTCAATGTTGATTGCGCTCAATATCTGCGCGCGCTTGTCGTTGGCGATATTCTCGTCCTGCTTGGGCTTGAGCGCCATATACACAAAGGCGAGCACAGAGCCCACAAGCAGCACCATTATTGCGGCATAAACTATTTGGTAGGTATTGCTGTTTTTGTTCATGATGTCCTCCTTTCGTTTATTTGGCATTATTGATTCTGTTAAGCCTGCGTTTCACATTGCGCTGCACCACGCAGTAGTCGATCAGCGGTGCGAACGCGTTCATAAGCAGGATGGCGAGCATGGCGCCTTCGGGGTAGCCCGAGTTGTAAACCCTGATGAGAATG
>JAGCVR010000158.1 GCA_017962285.1 Muribaculaceae bacterium
GGATAGAGTTCCTGCATGTCGTCCTTCTGGATGCAGGCGCCGTTCCCTTTAGTGTGACAGAACTCGCAAGCCAGGCAGCCCGCAATCTTCTTGCGTGCCACATTCACCAATGTAACCTCGTGACCTGCAGCCTCGGCAGCCTTCTTAAACTCCTCCGCCATCCATGCGGTGTTTCCGTTGGCTCTCGGGGAGCCTTGTAAAATCAAAATGTTCATATTTTTATTTTTTAGAATTTGATTATTCGTCAATATTCACCAGAGTATAGGTCTTCGAACCAAGTCCGAGTTTCTCGGCATGGTCAATGGTATGGGTACCATGCTGCTTGTCGATGCGGTTCAGCAGGTCGGTAGGGTCGTTCTTGGCGGTTACCTTCTGCTGGTTGATGATGTCTATGCAGGCCTGGTCCAGAGCCACGGGGTCGGTAGAAGCGAGGATGCCGTAGTCCTCAAGCTTCACGGGTGCTGGGTGGTCCACACAGTCACAGTCAATCGACATGTTGTTCATCACACTGATAAAGATGATGCCCTGCTGCTTGCGGAAGTAATTCACCACACCCTGGGCAGCGGAAGCCATACTCTCGAGGAAGCCATCCTGGTTACCAATATATTCAGGTGTCCAGAGTTTCGCCATGTCAAGTTTCTCCATCTTGCCAGCCGAGTGGATGTAGGCTTTCCCGTTCTTACTGGCACAACCTATAGAGAGGTTTTTCAGCGCGCCGCCGTAGCCGCCCATTGGATGTCCCTTGAAATGGTTGAGGGCTATCATGAAGTCGTAATTAGCCATGTGGCCACCCACGATGTCGTACTTGATATGTGCCTGGTCCTTCACGGGGATGCGCATCTCGTCATATTCGTCCATTATATCCACCGGGAAATACTTCAGGAATCCGTGACGCTCTATTACCTTCCAGTGATTGGCGCTGGTGTTGCGCTCGTCTTTCTCGTTGCCGGGGCCACTGCCGTAGGCGGTATTGCACTCCACTATGGTACCGTCCACCTCAAGCACCAGGTCCTTGATAAGTTCGGGCTTCAGGAAGTTGGGATTACTCCCCTCCCCTGTAGAAATCTTCACTGCCACACGTCCAGTGGCTTCCACCCCCAGTGCCTTGTAGATTTTCACCAACGACTCAGGCGAAATCTCGCGAGTGAGATACACCGTCGATGCCGGCTGAGACATCGCCACCGCCGACACCAACAAAAATGCTAAAATAAAACTTGCTTTTCTCATGTTATCAGATGTTTTTTATTACTCTGCAGGGATTGCCCACTGCAATGGAATTTGAGGGAATGTCTTTCGTCACAACGCTTCCTGCGCCGATGGTGACATTGTCGCCGATAGTAACACCTGGCAGAATGGTGACGCTGCCGCCAATCCACACATTATTGCCTATGGAGACTGGTTCTGCCAACTCGCGGTGACTGTTGCGCTCCACAGGGTCGGTGCTGTGGCAGGCGGTGTAGATGCTGACGTTAGGGCCGATGAAGCAGTAGTCGCCGATGGTGACAGGCGCTTCGTCGAGTACAGTGAAGTTGAAGTTGGCAAAGAACCGCTTGCCCACACTTATCGGCTTGCCGTAGTCGCAGTAGAAGGGCTGGACAATCAGGAACTCGTCATCGGCGATATGTCCCAACAGTCCTCTCAGAATCTCTCTCGCTTTCTGCTTCTCCGACGGACGCAGCAGGTTATAGTCGTGAATAATCTCCTTCACCTCCGTCAGTTCTTCAAGCAGTTGCGGGTCAACGGCGGAATAATTCTCGCCAGCCAGCATCTTTTCTTTCTCTGTCTTCATATTCTGTTATACTGTTACTTCGATCTGGATGCCCTCAGGGCCGAGTATGCAACTTTCATAATAGCCGTCGCCAGTGGTGCGCGGACCGCTCGTCACCCGATAGCCCGCATCGCGAAGTTCTATTGTCTTTGCATCCACAGCCACCTTGCTTCCCACGGCTAACGATATGTGAACGAATCCGATATTCGGCTTCGACGGGTCGGCATCGATGGTGTCCGGTCGCTGCATCAGCTCCAGTCGTACCCCACCTTCAGGAAATGTGAGAATGTATGTCCGCAGTCCTGTGCGAGGATTGTGATACAGCTCATTGCTATCGGCTCCATAGTGGTCGATAAAGAACTGACGCATCGCTTCAAGGTCGCGACAGAATAATGCTACATGGTCCATTCTCATTATGATGTGGATTTACAGGCTCTCTTTCAATATCTCAGCCACGTCCTCCTTCGTCAGATTCAAATATCCGGCGGGATAGACAACAGTGGTTTCTGTGATGCCGGGAATCATGTCGGCTGTGTCACCAAGTTCGCTGATAGTGAGCGGCAGACCAATCTCAAGCATCCAGTCCTTCAAGGCTTTCAGACCACGCTCGGCCACCTGCTCGTCGGTCAGACCGTCGGTCGGGATGTTCCACACGTTTTTTGCGAAGCGCACGAACTTAGGCAAACCGTTTTCCATCGCACGGCGATAATATGCCATCGAGACCGAAGCCAGTGCGTAACCGTGAGGGGCATGTGTCCAGGCACCCACGCTGTGGCCTATCATGTGAACCATCCAGTCCTCCTTCTTTCCTAACCCGATGAGGGTGTTCAGTGCCCATGTGGCAGTCCACATTATGTTCGAGCGCGCCTCGTAGTCCTGCGGATTCTTCACGGCGATGCGGCTGCTGTGGATCACCGAGCGCATCAGCCCCTCGGAGATATAGTCGCTGGTATTGTCGTCGAAATCAGAGAAATACTGCTCCATGATGTGGTTCATGATGTCGTAGATGCCCGCCTTCATCTGGTTCTCGGGCACGGTCATCGTAAACTTCGGGTTCAGGATGGAGAACTTCGGCATAAGTCGGCTGTCGAACACGTGGCCCACCTTGAACGTATGTTCTGCGTCGGTAATCACCGTGCCGGCATTCATCTCCGAGCCTGTTCCTGCCATCGTAAGTACGCAGCCCACTGGCAACAGTCGCTGGTCGGCAGCTGGATTCTGCTGCTTCAGCCAGAACTTGTCCCAGTAATCGCCCTCGTAGAACACGGATGCCGCCACCGCCTTCGAATAGTCGCACACGCTGCCGCCACCCAGGGCGAGAATCAAATCAACATTGTTCTCGCGGGCAATCCTCACGCCTTCGTGAAGTTTCTCAAGAGTGGGATTAGTCATCACGCCCGGATTCTCAACGATGGTCTTGCCTGCCTCGCGGAGGATGGCAACCACCTGGTCATAGATGCCGGTGCGTTTCACACTGCCGCTGCCGTAGTTCAGCAGCACTACGGGACCATAGTTCTTCAACTCATCCTTGAGGAAGTTCAAAGACTCATCACCAAACTACAGTTTTGTGGTATTGTAATAAGAAAAGTTTCCTAACATAATATTATCGTTTTATTTGTTTTCCCTGTAATTTCATTTTATTTCATTTTGTTTCATTTTAATGATAAACCTTGTCGTAAAGATACGACAAATTTCCTATCTTATCACTACTTTGCGATTGCCGTTAATGTAGATTCCGGGTGCCGTGGGCTTGGAGTTGTAAGGCCGGCCGGTGACGTCGAACCAAAGGTCGCTGCCGGTGTCTGGATTGTCGCTCGGAATAGTGCGGATGGAAGTCATTTCCTTGATGTATTCAATGCCGGCAGCTGCGTCAATCTTGCCATATCCCCATTTGATGGGGTTAACGGCAGTGAACTCGTCGTTGCGTGAAGTGGCGGCGATAATTTCCTTGATGTCGTCAAGCGTGAGGGTGGGATTGGCTTGAAGCCACAGGGCGATGATGCCGCTCACCGTGGGACACGACATCGAGGTGCCGCTCATGCTACCGTAGGGATACCCCTGCCACTGCATCGTCTCAGCGATCTCCTTATCACAGTTATAGTGGTTCAAAGACGATACGACGTTGGTGCCTGGAGCGGTAACGACAGGTTGTGCCACACCGTTCAATGATTCTCCGTAGCTTGAAGAGAGACTGATGTCGTTATGCGTGTAAATGATGCTCTCATCAATGACCGTGCCATTGTAAAGCCTGCTGGCGGTGTTGGCCACATAATTTCCTACGCTGATAACATTTGGGGTGGATGTCCAATCGCCACACGACAACTCACTGTCGCCACGGGTGTAACCTTCCATGTTAACGGCATCAAATCCTCCTGTCGTTTCCCACAAATCCATCTCAATGGGTGAAGATGACGACAGCGAGATAAAGAACGGCAATCGTTGAATGAGGACACCATTCGCGGCAGCGAGCAGATCAAGCTTGCCGTTATCGACTGAGCCATATATCGCCACGAAGCCATCCTGCATGTATTCTCCGAGAATCTCATCATCGTCGCTCATTACTTCAATAACGCCACTCTGAGACGGAGTGACAATGCATGGCTCTGTCTGCCACACTATTTCGCCACTATTGCGATTTACCATGCCAATCTTGACACTTAATGCATCGTTCTCGCCCAAAGTGTTGCGTGAATAGCCCTGCACTACCGAGGTGACTAATCTTGAAGTCCTGCCTTCTTCGTCAATGAAAGGAATTGCCCGGGCAAGAAGCGCCTTCATGCTGCTGTTCTCTTCATCAAATGCCTTGTAAATGTGAACGCCTTGACCTCCTTCGTTTCCCACGCTCAACACAGGTATGACATAGTGCGACATCTCATCTATGAGTTCTGGTATTGTGCCGGTGCCGTTATGAGGACCATTGTGCGCGTTCATGCTTGCGCTCAGCACAACAGGTGCATCGGTTTGCCGGGCATAATGCGCCGCAAATTGAAAAGCAATCTCGTTCACATTGTTCTTTCCCTCAATCGACACAAGCACAATGTCGGCATCGGGTGCCATGCCGCCAAACCCTAAAGGAGAGCGACTGCCGGCGGCAATGCCGGCGGTGTGGCTTCCATGGTCGCGGCCTGTGTTATCGGTGGTGAGGGTGGCAATCAGTTCGGGAGTGTCGAACACCGAGCCGGGATATTCTATCGTTCCGGCCTCGTCATCCTCGACGATGAACTTATGGCCGTTGTCGTTGCCGGGGAGATAGACGCAGCGCAGACGGGTGTTGCCCTCGGCATCCTTGAATGCGGGATGCTGGAAATCGAAACCTCCATCAATGAGACAGATGGTGACGCCCTCTCCGGTGTAAACATCTTGAATGCCAGGGGTGGTGCCGTCAATCTTGCTCACTCCGGTCTCCACAAGTGAGACATCGGTTTTCAGTTCCCCACGGCGAGTGGCATCGACCGACATTACGCCTTCTATGTTACCAAGTTCGCTTACTTTGTCGGTGGGAATGCTTATCACAGCCTTATGACCAAGTTTTGACAATACCGTGCCGCCAGCCTCACGAATATGTGCAAACGTGCCTGCAGCATCTTTGGAATCAACCTCCACCACAAGCCAGATGTCCGGGGTGGCGGCAAGTGCTTTTATTTTCCTGCCGTTTAAGTCATACTTTGCTGCTTGCTTTTGCAGCAGCGACAATTGAGCACTTGGAGTCAACCTGCTGTGTGCTGATGACATGAAAGCACATGAGCTGACAATAATGGCGAATAATGCTATCTTTATTAATCTGTTCTTCAAAATTATTCTATTTGATTCTCTGTTTGATTTTCTGTTTGATTCTCTGTTTGATCGTTGACGGAATTTTCTTGGTTTTGCGTCTTTTTCTCCCTGCGCTTGAATTCTATTTTGCTGATATACATACTGACAAGAATGGGCACCACCGAACAAAGTATCAGATCTGCTACTGCCCTGAATTCATTGGCATAGGATTTGGGGGTTACCGTCAGCAGTTCGGCTATTGTCATTGCCAGAGCCGCCAACAGGAAACCGCTTCCCAATGTAACAGCTACCCTCCAGAAATTTCCCCAGAAGCCATAACCGAACAATTGCCTGTAATCATAAAAATAGCATAAGGGAAGAAGTATGTAGAAATAGTCACCGAACAAGTCGGCAAGGTCATCCACAATCAGCACCTGAATGGCAACAAACACCGTGATGAAAAAACCTTGCGGCAGCGTGTGCCTGGTGTTGCGTGGCGAATAGCGGAAAACGCACCATGTGGGGACAATGTAAAAACATATCATGGTCAGCCATCCCCATCCTTTATTGCTGTGAAACCAGGTAAAAAACTGATCGACCAATGGTGACCCCCCACTAAATACCTTGGCTTCATGGGTACCGAACAAATTATCAATTATAATACTTATCACACCCATGACAATCAGCATTTTCACCGGCGGGAACGACACTTGCCGCTTGCCGTTGATATAGTCGCTGATCATGTAGCCCGGACGCCACATCAGCTGCCACAGGGAGTATAGCATGGAACGGCTGTTCATCCCCAACACCTCGGCGGTGCTTTGAAGCACGCTCTTCCAGGATATCTTATTTAAATCGGCCTTTTGCGAGCAATATGGGCAATAGTTACCCACAAAATCGTTCTCGCAGTTGACACATCTGTGATGTTCCGGTCCATCAAAACTCCAGTCGAAGGCATTGAGTTGCCATGCCTTGAAACGCTTGTATTGTTGTTTGAAGTTCATCACCGTTGTTAAACTTTTTCGTAAAGATACGACAAATTTCTGAACATTCAGTTGGTTTCAGCAAAAAAAACACTTACAACTTCTTCAAACACTGAACAATGCTGTCACTCAACCTCCTTGCGCCTGGGATTCTTCGGGAACCAGCCTTTCTCCACCCGCTTTTTCTGAGCAAACAGTTCACCGATGCCCCAAAGTGCCGATGCCCCGAA
>JAGCVR010000159.1 GCA_017962285.1 Muribaculaceae bacterium
AGTACCGTCAACCAGAGCATACAGAGTGTGGTCCTTGCCCATGCCTACGTTCTTGCCAGGACGGTGCTGGGTACCGCGCTGACGGCGGATGATGTTACCAGCCTTGGCAAATTGACCACCAAAAATCTTCACGCCGAGGCGTTTGCTTTCGCTCTCGCGGCCGTTCTTTGAACTGCCGACACCTTTTTTATGTGCCATAATGATAAAATTTTAGGGGTTAAGCAATAACTTCTTTCACTTCAATCTGTGTGAACGTATGGCGATGACCGTTAAGACGGCGATAGCCTTTGCGACGTTTTTTCTTGAAAACGATGATGTGTTCACCTTTTACGAGAGGATTCTTCACCTCTGCAATAACTTTTGCACCTTCCACGATAGGTGCGCCTACAGTAACGGCACCGTCGGCGTCAACGAGGAGGACCTTGCTGAATTCAACGTTATCGCCCTCTTTCTTCTCGTCGCCGAGATAGTGAACGAACAATTTTTTGCCAGCCTCGGCGCGGAATTGCTGTCCCTGGATTTCTACGATTGCGTACATTTAATTAACTGATTTTTAAAAGTTTGACCATACGGCGGCAACGTTTTTGCGTTACACTTATCAGAGCCTTTTGGTAATAGCGACTGCAAAGGTAATAAAAAATTGTGGAATTATGAAACATTGCCGGAATACTTTTTTCAAGTTCGTGTTAATTCATGTAATTAGTGGTGGAATATCGCAAATTTTGCGTAAATTTGTAAACTAAAGAAGAATTGTCATGAATCCGGAAGAACGACTGAAGATAGAAGATCGCATCGTGGAAATGCTCCGCACGGTGTTCGACCCCGAGATACCTGTGGATGTGTACAGCCTGGGACTTATCTACAAGATTGACCTTGACGATGACGGTAATGTGTCGATCGACATGACACTTACCGCACCCAATTGTCCCATGGGCGATTTCATGTTCGAGGACATAAGGCAGAAAGTGGAGAGTGTGGAAGGGGTGCAGTCGGTAACCGTGAATCTTGTCTTTGAGCCCGAGTGGGATCAGTCCATGATGAGCGAAGAGGCGAAGCTGGAACTGGGCATGCTCTGATGCCCCTCAATGAAAGTGGATATGGGACAGAAAAACATATATTTCATAAGCGACCTTCACCTGGGCGCGCATTACCTTGACAAGCGTGAGAGTGAGCGTCGTGTGACGGAATTTCTGCTGTCGATAAAGGATGATGCGGAGGAGCTTTTCCTGCTTGGCGACATACTGGATTACTGGTTTGAATACCGTAACGTTGTTCCGCAGGGACATGTGCGCTTTTTAGGCACACTTGCCACGCTGGTTGATGCCGGTGTGAAAATCACATGGCTCACCGGCAACCACGATGTGTGGCTGCGGCAGTATCTTGCCAGGGAGATAGGGTTGCGCGTGATTCACCGCAACGAGATTATCACACTTCGCGGCAAGAAATTCTTCATTTCCCATGGCGATGATGTGGGCAGACGTCCGTTCTCTTACAGATTCATGCGTTTCTGCTTCTATAATCCTGTGTGCCAATGGCTCTATGCGGCGGTACATCCCCGCTGGACCACGGCTATCGCTAACGGATGGTCCACTCACAACCGTGTGTCGCGTTCGCAGAAAAGCGAAAACGAGGAGGCCAAGAGAGGTTTGGAAGATCTGTCGGCTTGGGTGGTGGAGCACAGCAAAGCGCATCCGGAGGTGGATTTTTATGTTATGGGGCATCTTCATATTCCACATTACCGCACACTTGATAACAGCGCGGTGTTCGCTTTGCTCGGCAACTGGATAAACATGAGCACATACGCGGTTTTTGACGGAGAAAGGCTTGTCCTGAGATCCGCGACCGATGATAAAGAGATAACGATTAACGAATAAACAAGCAATTGTCATGTACGAACTGATAATATCACCCGATGTTAATGCGGTGAATGCGATATTTCGCCTGTGTCTGTCGCTGTTACTGGGCGGACTGATTGGAATTGAACGTAACCGAAGAGGTCAGATAGCCGGATTGCGCACATTTGCGCTTATCACAATGGGTGCCACGCTGGCGATGCTCATCTCCATTTTTATTCCACAGGAATATCTGGGGCTGAAGAACGGGGACCCGGGTCGAATCGCGGCTCAGGTGGTGAGTGGCGTAGGCTTCCTGGGAGCCGGTGCCATCATTCAGATGAAAGGGTCGGTACGTGGATTGACCACGGCAGCCGGGATATGGATGACGGCGTGCATAGGTCTTGCCGTGGGAGCAGGGATGTATATGGTGTCGATCGTGGCAACTGCTTTGATTCTGTTTATCCTGTATAATCTTGACCGTTTTGAGCACCGCTCCAATTTCATGTGGGAGTCGAAGATTGTGCGTATTAAGCTCAATGGCATTGTAGGGGATTTGCAGCCGTGCCGCGAAATCTTCGCCAAATATGCCATCCGCGCGTCGGACCAGTTTCTGCGCTACGACTATCAGGACAATTTCACTGTGGTGAACTTTGTGGTTCTTAGCAAGAACCAGAGTTCGTTTCCCGAAGTCTTCAAGGCAATTCACGAGGCTTATCCGGTGATATCCATAACGCTGACAAACGAAGTGAGCGTGTGATTGCCGGCATTTGGCGGAACCATCATTGACAGGAGGGCTAAACAGATTAATTTAGAGGCAGGTAATGACACGAGAAGGTCTGCCGCTGTTCAGATAAAGATAGTTTGAAAGATGGGGAATTTTTTTAAGAAATCATTTGTGCTGTTGATGTTGCTGCCAGTTATGGCATGGGCAGGAGAGGACTATACCAGGTGGGTTAATCCGCTGATAGGCACCGCTGGTGACGGCAACGTGTGGGTCGGCGCAAATGTACCGTTCGGCATGGTTCAGTTGGGACCTACGAGTGTCCATATGGAGTGGCACTGGTGCTCCGGGTATCACCGCAGCGATTCCACCGTGATAGGCTTTTCGCACACACACCTCAGTGGAACAGGAAGCAGCGACCTGATGGACGTGAACGTCATGCCCGTGATTGGCGAGGTGAAATATGCCCGCGGTGTCTTGGGCGATGAGCAAAGCGGATTATGGTCGTATCAGGACCGTTCGCAGGAATCGGCTGAGCCTGGTTACTATAAGGCATGGCTCACCCGCTTCGGCATCGGGGCTGAACTTACGGCTACGTGCCGTGTGGGCATGCACCGCTATCATTTCCCCGAAAGCAGTGATGCGGGAATTGTGGTGGACCTGGAAAGTGGTCAGTTCGACCGTCCCACAGCCGGCTATGTGCGGGTGATAAATGACCGCGCCATTGAAGGCTACCGCTATTCCGACGGGTGGTCGCAAGGGCAGCGGGTCTATTTCTATGCCGAGTTCTCCAAGCCATTCACAGGTTTTCATCTCATTGCCGACGGCGCTGAGGTGAAAGGCACAAAAGAGTTGAAGGCTACAAGAACCTATGCCCGTTTCGATTTCAATACTGCCGAAGGCGAACAGATATTGATGAAAGTGGCACTGTCGCCCACAGGAATGCAGGCTGCCAGGATGAACATGGTAGCAGAAATTCCAGGCTGGGATTTCGACAAAGTGCGTCGCCAGGCAAAAGCAGAGTGGAATCGTGTGCTGTCGCTGATTGACGTGAAAACCGGTGACGAGCATGTGAAGCACATTTTCTACACAGGAATGTACCATGCCATGATAGCGCCGTTTACCTATTGCGATGCTTCCGGCTCTTATCGCGGCATGGACGGCAAGGTGCATCAGGGCAAGGGATTCACGAATTTCACGGCGATGAGCCTTTGGGACACTTACCGGGCCTGGCATCCGCTGATGACGATTATAGAGCCAAACCTCACGGCAAATATCGTGAATGCCATGATAAATATCTGCGACGAGCAGGGACGGCTGCCCATCTGGCCGCTCTATGGCTTCGAGACCGAGGGAATGATAGGCTATCCTGCCGTTCCCGTGGTAGCCGATGCTGTACTGAAAGACATAAAGGGCGTGGATGCCGAGCGGGCGTATGGCGCAATGAAACGAACGTCGATGAACGACGACCGCGGGCTGAAGTGGCGCCGCCAGTTCGGCTATGTGCCGTGCGACTCGATGATGCGCAGCGTGGCGTTTGAACTTGAATATGACCTTGCCGACTGGGCTATTGCCCAGGTTGCGAAGAAACTGGGCAAAGATGCCGACTATGAATACTACATGGAGCGCAGCCGCGGCTACAGGCATCTGTTCGACAAGAGCATAAACCTGATGCGCGGAAAGGACTCCCGCGGAGAATGGAACACGGCATTTCACCCAATAAAGCAAATCCACTTCGGCGATGAATTCTGCGAAGGTAACGCCTGGCAGTACACATGGCTCGTCCCACACGACATGGAGGGACTTGCCGAATGTTTCGGCGGCAAGGACCGGCTTATCGCCAAACTTGATTCACTCTTTGTGATTACCGGCGACTTGGGCGAGGAAGCGGCTCGCGACATATCGGGGCTGATAGGGATGTATGCTCACGGCAACGAGCCGAGCCATCATGTGCTTTATCTTTACACCATGCTTGGCGAGCCTCGCAAAACTGCGAAGTGGGTGCGTCATGTGATGACCACGATGTATCGCGACGATGAGAATGGAATGGAAGGCAACGAGGATATGGGCCAGATGTCGGCGTGGTACATTATGAGTGCGCTGGGATTCTATCAGGTGGAGCCGGCTGGCGGACGCTATTATTTCGGCAGTCCGCTGGTGGACGAGGCAACGCTGAAGGTGAGCGGCGGCAAGTTCCGTATAAAGGTGCACGGCAACAGCGCCGGTAACATCTACATAAAAAGTGTGAAACTCAACGGTAAACCCTACAGCCTGAACTATATCAACCACAGCGACATAGCCCGTGGCGGAGTGCTTGAGTTCTTTATGGGTCCTGAATAAAGATGATTTGTTAGCGACATGAAAAAAAATGATTTGAAGCGGATACTGCTTGCCGCAATCGCGGTGATTGTGGTTGTGATGATATGCCTGTGCCTCTATTTCTGCCCGGTGATGACAGGCGGCGCAGAAAAAGACGCGGAGATACGCCTGCGCAAGGGAAACACGGTGGAAATGGTTACCGATTCAATAGCGAAAGTGCTTGGAGATGATTTCGCGCAGAAAGTGAAGAAATCGTTCAGGATGCTTCGCGCCAATGTCTCGAACCGTCAGGGCGCATATCGCATCAAGGCCGGCGAGAGCCCCATGTCGGTGGCAAGGAAGATTCGCAACGGCATGGAGAGCGGCGTGAAGTTCACGTTCAACAATGTCCGCACCAAGCAGCAGTGGGCTGAGCGGGTAGGAGAGACCTTCGCAATGGATGGCGACAGCATTCTGGCTCTGCTGAACGATGCGGATTACTGCGCCCAGTTAGGGTTTACCACCGATAAGATCACGGCGATGCTGCTGCCCGATACCTATGAATTCTACTGGTGCATTACACCCGAGCGACTGCTTGAGAAACTGCACGGCTATTACGAGAAATTCTGGGACAAGAAACGTCTGGAAAAGGCTGCAGCGCTGGGGTTGACCCCAGCCGAGGTCACGATTGTGGGCTCTATAGTGGAAGAGGAGACCGCAAAACGGGATGAGCGCGGCAAGGTGGGCAGGCTCTACCTGAACCGGATTGAACGTGGAATGCAGTTGCAGGCCGATCCCACGGTGAAGTTTGCCATAGGCGACTTCGGAATTAAGCGAATCACGCTTGCCATGACACGCGTGAACTCGCCCTACAACACCTATGTAATTCAAGGATTGCCACCAGGCCCAATCAGGATGGTGGAGAAGGGAACTCTGGACGCTGTGCTGAATGCACCACGCCATAACTACCTATATATGTGCGCTAAGGAGGACTTCTCGGGTTATCACAATTTCACGGCAAGCTACAGCGAGCACATGGCAAACGCCCGCCGCTACCAGGCAGCCCTCAACGCCCGCGGAATCAAGTAGTTGAGCAAAAGCGCGGGCAGGTATAAGACCTGTAGGACTTATAAGCCCTATAAGCCCTATAAGCCCTATAAGCCTTATAAGATGGTTAGTGGCAACTGGGGATTGTCCTTATGTTTTCTGTTTGCTTGATTTGTTGGATTTAGTGGAGTTGCTGGTAGTCTTTCTTTTGGTCTTTGCCGAAGTGGTTTGAGTGGTTGTCGTTGCCGGAGCCACGTAGAACTTCGACTTCACGGCAGGAAGGTTCTTCTGGATGTCGGCAATGCGAGTGGCATCGCTGGGGTGTGTGCTCATGAATTCGGGCACGTTCTTGTTGCCGCCCGAGGTACTCATTTTCTGCCAGAAGTTGAGGGCATAGTCGGGGTTGTAGCCAGCCATGCTCATCAGTACGAGTCCGATGTAGTCGGCTTCGCTCTCATGTTTGCGAGAGAACGGCAGAACCACGGCATAGTTTGCACCGAGTCCGTAAACCGTCTGCGCAATCTGCTGCGTAGAATAGCTCTTGCCCGATGTGAGAACGCTCAGCGCCTGACCGCCGTATTCCGCGAGCATCTGCTGGCTGAGGCGTTCGTTGCTGTGCTTCGCCACGGCGTGCGCCACTTCGTGTCCAAGCACCACGGCAAGGTCGTCGTCGCAGGACACCAGCTTCATAAGCCCCTCGTAAACCACGATTTTTCCGCCAGGCATACAGAAAGCGTTCACCTGGTCGTCTTTCACCAGATTGAACTCCCATGCATAGTTTTTCACGTCGGCTGCGAGACCGTTTTCGGTGAGATATTTCTCTGTGGCGGCAGCAATTTTCTGTCCCACACGGGTAACCTGTTCGCTTTGGGTTTTCTCGGATGAGATGGTAGCTGTCTTCATGAAACTTGAGTAGGCCGAGAGGCCGGACTGGAGAACCTCGGCATCGGAGACGAGATTAAGTTGTTGACGTCCCGTTACGGGAACTGTTCCGCATGATGTGGCAAGAAGTGCGATAGCCACGATAGCCAATAAATGTTTTGCTTTCATATATCTTGATGTTTTTTAGTTTCCGAAACGAAAATGTTTTATTTGTTTACTTCCACTTTGGTTGTGGGCGGCAGAGTGCGGTTGCGTTCATCTACAGCCGCCACCACGTTTTCGGCGAGATTCACAAATGCCGTGCCGCTCACACTGTTCTGCAGCGACACCGGCACGCCATCGTCGCCGCCCTTGCAGATGCTCGCCACCAGCGGAATCTGCCCCAGCAGCGTCACATTCAGCGACTGAGCGAGGTTCCTGCCTCCGTCTTTGCCGAAGATGTAGTATTTCTCGTCGGGGTGTGCCGATGGTGTGAACCACGACATATTTTCCACAATTCCCAGCACCGGCACATTCACATGCTCGCCGAGGAACATGCTCACGCCTTTCCTTGCGTCGGCAAGCGCCACCTCCTGCGGAGTGGTAACCACTATGGCGCCGGTGATGGCAAGAGTCTGAACGAGAGTCAGGTGAATGTCGCTTGTTCCCGGGGGCATGTCGATTACGAAATAGTCGAGTTCGCCCCAATCGGCATCGGTGATGAGCTGCCTGAGAGCATTGCTCGCCATGGCACCGCGCCAGAGGACGGCTTTCTCCTTATCGACCACGAAACCTATGGAGAGCAGTTTTACTCCATATTTTTCGATTGGTATTATCAGGTTTCTGCCGTCTTTCTCGTGCATGAACAGCTGTTCGTCTTCCACTCCCAGCATTTTGGGGACTGAAGGTCCGAAAATGTCGGCATCGAGCAGTCCCACTCTGTAACCGAGCTGCGCAAGCGACACCGCCAGATTGGTGGCAATGGTGGACTTGCCTACACCGCCTTTACCGCTCGAAACACCGATGATGTTCTTCACACCAGGCAAAGGATTCTCTTCCGTCCGCGGCTTGCTTTCAGGGACTTTCACAGCAATGTTTCCGCGAATCTGAACCCCGTTTCCCACATGCGTCTCAACGGCGGCCTCGGCTGCGCGCACCACACTTTTCAGGAAAGGGTCGGTGGCTTTGCTGAAGATAAGAGAGAAACTCACCTTATTTCCATCAATTCTGATGTCGTCGTTCACCATCCCAAGGCTCACGATGTCTTTTCCGCTGCCGGGGTAGCGCACGGTCGCCAACGCTTCAAGTATCAGTTTGGGGTAAATGTCCATCCTGTGTGAAAGTTCTAATTGTTAGTTCTTCGGTGATAACTTCGATAGTCTTCTTTCTCAATTTATATGTCCGGCTCAATCAGGTCGCACTGCGAGGGGAGCATGAACCTTAGATATTTTATGGTTTTGCCGCGTTCAAGCCACTGGCGCTCGTAGTACGTTTTGATGTCGAGAATTTCATCGGCTTTTCCGCTTGCGTAGAGGTCATCGGTGTTGACCTGCACTGGCAGGTGGTTAGTGTGAATGAGAGCGGAAGTGTAGGTATAGAGAAACGGGCTGTCGGTCTTGAGGTGAATCAGTCCGCCGTCGGCTAAAATTTTCTTGTAGTTCGTCAGAAAACGTGTACCTGTGAGCCGTTTGTTGGCATTCTTCATCTGCGGGTCGGGGAAGGTGATCCATATCTCGCTCACTTCGCCTGGCGCGAAGAAATGCTCTATAAGTTCTATGGAAGTGCGGAGGAACGCCACGTTGGTAATTCCGGAAGTTTCCACTTCCTTTGCACCGGTCCACATCCGTGCGCCCTTGATGTCAACCCCTATATAGTTTTTCTCAGGGAAGCATTTGCCCAGTCCCACGG
>JAGCVR010000160.1 GCA_017962285.1 Muribaculaceae bacterium
GGATCTGGGGCTCCCGCCACCTGAGAAACAAAGAGTACTATCAGGCAGTCTCGTTCTTTGAGAACGCCTACATATCCATGCTGCATGAATTCTACACCTACAAGAGCGAGCAGCGCGAACGGTTCTTCGAGATCTGCTACCGCATCGGCTTCTGCTACTACGAGCTGAAGCAGTATGAACGGGCGTTTTTCTACCTCAACATCACCGGTGGCATCGGCAAGGTGAATTACGCCATGGCTTTGGTCAACACATTTGCCAGTGCCGCCGACATCCGCACCATTTCCTACATCGACCAGATTACCGAAGAAATAGAACAGAACTTCAAGACCAAGAATCCCTTCAGAGGCGACGAAGATGACGATGAGGATGAAACCGAGGAGATTCCCGAGGAGATTGCCCACTTCCTGAACTTCCTGCGCCGCAGGAAAGCCTATTCGCTCATCGACTTTGAACGCTATGCCGAAGCGGAGGTACATCTCAGAGCAATGCTCAACGATGAAGAAAACTCGGAGTTTGCCCTCAAGGAACTCGCCTACATCAAGCAGCTCCGCCGCGACCGCGACATCCCTGAGCCCTCCCCCGACGAGCTGCCGTTCTGACGCAAAGAGGGAGTAAAAAAATGAAGTTAAAGGTGAAGTAAAAATTGAAATCGCAAAGCGGTTTCGCGTTAATTAGCGTAATTAGCGGTTCCATATCCACCCACCACGAAAATTAATGTTTTTTGTCTGCTTTGGGTACGAATGTTGCATTCTAGCACCCTACCTTTGCAAGCAAAGTGAAATAATATTAATTTTTATTGCTGTCCGATAAAAGTGAAAATCGGACAGCAATAATATTTTATAAAGCTTAATCTCCAAGTAAGAATGACTGCTCAATAAAGATTTCTTTTGGTATCAGCTAATAATAAGGCATCCGCCTTGAGTGTTGCAGCTCAAGGCGGATGCCTTATTTTGGTGTGTTTTTCTTATAGTGTGTCTTAACTTTTCGTGGTGCGACGCATAGCGTGGGTGCGTCAGCGGATCACCACTTTCACCGGTTTGATGTTGCCGCTGATGGTGAGGACATACACGCCGCCGGGCAGGTAGATCATGGTGTCGTCTTCGAGAACGGGGTACTGCTGAACAAGCTGGCCGTTGGCATTATAGATGCATGCGCCGGGCAACGGCTCGCTGCACTTCACGAGCATTCCGCCCTCCACGGGCAGCAGCGACACGGGTTTGTCCACGCTGATGCCATCCACTCCGCTGATGTTCACGTTCACCACTTCCGACTTCTCGGACAGATAGCCCAGGCGGCGCGACTGAACGGTGCAGGCGTGGGTGTAGCCGGGCTGAAGGTCGTTGAACGTGCAGGAAGTCTCCTCGGTGTCGGCAAACGTCTCGTCGAAGTCTTCGATGTCGCCGTTGGAGTCATAGATGGTACGACAGATTACATAACCGTCGATTTCGTCGGACGTGGATCTCCAGTTGATGGTGTAGCTGCCTCCTTCCACGTCGGTCGGCGAGAGTATCTGAACCGGGTTGAGCACAGGCACGTCCTTGCACGATGCAGTGAGTTCGATTCCCACGCTGCCGGTGATTCCTCCGTCGAGGATGAGCAGCTTGGCCTTGTGGTCGCCCACTTCAGTCGGGGTATAGGTAATGGTGAGCGGATAGCCTTCTTCCGACACTGCAATGGCGCGCTCTATGCGGTCGACCGGGATGGAGAACATCCTGTAGTCGTCCTTATAGAGCATGATGCGCAGGTCGCTGAGCAGGTTGTCGCCCTTGACGTAAACCACATACTGGAGCGATTTCCCCAGACCTATCTCGCCGAAGGTGAGTTCGGTGCCCTGTGTGGGAGTGACCAGCACGGGGTCGCCGGTGATGTCACCGCCGTCGATGACGAAGGTCTTGCCCGCCTTTTCGCCCCAGATGTATTCCACCAGGTCGGGGTTGTCGATAAACGGGTTGCGGTTGTTCTGAATGCGATACACGGCCTCGTTGCGGTCGATTTCCTTCTGGCTCACGGGGTCCTGACGGTGCCACTGGAGCAGCAGCTGGATGGACCAGCTGTTGAGCGTGAGCCACGAGGTGTTCGACATCATCCAAGTGTATTTCCATGTGTAGTCCTGATAGCAGGATGCCATATAGAAATATGTACGCGCGAAATCGCCCTTGTAGCGGTCGTCGGGTTCGAACACCGTGGCAGCGCCGCCGCCCTGACCGGTTACCGGCGTTCCCACCTTCGTCACGCCGTTGTTGAACGAAGCGCTCGACACCGTTCCCAGGGGCCAGTGCAGCTTAGCCGTATTGGCGTCGCCGTCGGAGGGATACAGGTGGTTGATGTCGGTGTAGCCGGCATAGCCTTCGGTCTCGTCATAACCGCCCCACCAGCTCTTGGGCAGGGAATGCTCCTTGTTCATGCCCGATGTGGAATAGCCCAGGCGGCTGTTGAAGCGGTAGTTGTAGTCGCTGTACATGTCCCACACGCGCCCCTTGTCGTCGGGGTAGCAGTCGGTCGAGGGAAAATGATACCACAGGCTGCCGTAGGTGAGTACGGTGTGCTTCTTCGTCAGCTGGTGGATGGCGTTTTTCAGCGCCTGACCGCTTTTGCCGTTAAGCGTACTGTAGTAGTTCTTGGGCACTGCGCCGAACACGGAACCTGCAACAAACGTTGCTACAACAAGCAGAGTAAATATCCTTTTCATATATTTCATGAATGGTTTAATATCAGTTTTTATGGTTTGCTATGTTCTGCAAAGTTAAAGAAGTTTTCCGTGTAAATCAACTTTTTTTTGAAAAATAGCGCACAAATAGCTAAATTTGCATAAAACAAACAGAAGGACACTTTTTTGGTTTATGCCCTATTTTTCCGTCATAGTACCCGTTTACAACCGCCGCGGCGAGGTCCAGGAACTGCTGCAGAGTCTGGCGCAGCAATCGTTCACCGACTTTGAGACCATTATCGTGGAAGACGGTTCCACCGAACCGTGCCGCGACATCGTGGAGAGTTTCGCCGACCGGCTCACCGTGCAGTATCACTACAAGTCGAACGAGGGGCGGAGCATAGCCCGCAACCACGGCATTGAGAATGCCCGCGGCGACTATTTCATTTTCTTCGACAGCGACTGCGTGATCCCGCAGGACTATTTCAAGGTGCTCAAGAGCGAGCTGGAGCAGCGGTTCACGCCCTGCTTCGGCGGACCCGACGCCGCCAGCCCTGACTTCAACCACCTGCAGAAGGCCATCAGCTTTGCCATGACCTCGTTTCTCACCACAGGCGGCATCCGCGGCGGGAAGGTGCAGCTCGAGAAGTTCACCCCCCGCTCGTTCAACATGGGCTTCTCGCGCCAGGTGTGGGAGACGGTGGGCGGATTCCGCGAGATGTTCAGCGAAGACATCGACATCAGCACCCGTATCCGCCAGGCCGGATTTGAGATGCGGCTGATCCGCGAGGCGTATGTGTATCACAAACGCCGCAACACGCTCGGCTCGTTTGCCCGACAGACTCACGTCTTCGGGCAGTCGCGCATCACGCTGAAGCTGCTCTACCCGCAGTCGCTCAAGGCGGTGCACTGCCTGCCGGCGGTGTTCACCATAGGTTGCGCCGCACTGGTGCTGCTGGCGATATTCTGGCGGTGGTGGGCAATCGTGCCAATCGTGCTCTATGCGCTGATGCTCTTCGTGGCGGCACTGGTCAGCAGCCGGAGCCTGAAGGTGGCGTGCCTGGCCGTGCCTGCCAGCTTCATCCAGCTGATTTCCTACGGCTCGGGATTCATCCGTGCTTATGTGTGGAAAATCCTGCTGCGTCACGGCAGGGACCTTGAGCAGGAGATAGCAATAAGGAAAGGGAAATAGATGAATCAAGAGAACACCAACGAATCGCACGCGCTGAAGCAGTATCTCGCCGAAGAGGAACGTCCGCGCGAAAAAGCCAAGAAACATGGCTTCTCGGCACTGTCCACCGCCGAACTGCTGGCAATTCTCGTGGGAAGCGGCTCTGCCGGTGAAAGCGTGGTGGAACTCTGCCGCAGGATGCTTCTGCAGTTCGACAACAAGCTCTATCTCTTTGCCCGCCAGTCCATCAAGGACCTGATGAAGTTCCGCGGCATAGGCGAGGTGAAAGCCATCGAACTACTTGCCGCCATGGAACTGGCAAGGAGATACCAGAGCGAGGAATTCCTGGAGATGCCCCAGGTAACCAACAGCGACGACGCTTACCGGTGCCTGCGCCCGCTGATGCAGGATCTGGATCACGAAGAGATATGGATTCTCATCCTCAACCGCGCCAAGCGCGTCACCGACCGCCGCAGAATAAGCGTATGCGGAACATCGGCGGCTGTGGGTGATGTGAAGATCATCTTCCGGGAAGCGCTCGAGCACCGCGCCGACTCCATAATCCTGGCGCACAACCACCCGAGCAACAACCTGACCCCGAGCGCCGCCGACAACAATCTCACCGACCAGGTGAAGAAAGGATGCCAGGCGGTGGGGGTGGATCTGGTGGACCACATAATCGTGAGCCGCAGCGGGTACTACAGCTACAACGACCAATCCAGGCTATAAATTCAAGGAACTATTGTTTCAGGTAACACTTCACTGCGCCCACGGCGAGCCGTCCTTCAAATTTCAGCGGCACGCACCGCGAGTCGGTGGAGAACCACACCGTGATGTTTTCCGAAGATTTCTTGCCGCCTTCCTGCGTGAAACGGAAAGTGAGACAGTAGGCCTCGTGCTTGCTCTTGTCGCGCAGCTTCACACTTTCCACACCCCGATATGTGACGGTGAGATATTCTTTCTCCTTGCCCGAGAAAATGATGGTGGAAATAATGTCGCCCTTCTTCATGGAAGCATAGTCCACATTGCGGAGCATGTAGAACACCGATACCATGTCGTAGGCCTGGGCGCGCGCCATGAGTTCTATGTTTACGTCGGGCTTGTCGGCACGGTCGGGACGCTGACGCGTGCATTTCGCCACAGTCTTTCCAAGCGGATAGGAGTACTTGACATTGTCGCGGGCATAGTACTTGTCCTCATGAGTGAATTTTTCATAGAGAAGCGGTTTGAGGTTGGCATCCATGGTGCAGCGGAGCGTGTCGCGGACAGGATAGATCTTGTCGGCCCATGAGCGTGTGTAGCCCACAAGCTGCGCCACATAGCCGTTGCCCGACTTGGAAATTGTCCATGTGGCGTTGGCGGCATGTTTCCACACCATGCCCCATTCATAAACCACCTCATAGTTGAGACGCTCGGGCGCGAAGGTGTTTACGGCATAAGCACCGTCAGCGAGCCACAGAGCGAGCGAGAAAACCAATATTGAAAAAATTCTTTTCATGCTAAACAACAATTTTTCAGTTTAGACTGAAAACAACGCCCATGGTTTAACAGCTCCATAATTAAAATCCAGCATCGCCGGCGCTAAAGGCGACAACCTCCCCGCCATGTAACCGCTAAGTGTCCTGGGAGCTATGGGAAATCCAAGCCATCTAAGCTGCCACCCACACCAAGTGCTCCCGGTTCTCTTAGTTCTCCCAGAAAGCTTAGCGCTCCCAGTTCTCTCGATTGGCTATCGCCGAAGTTCGCCGAAATTACTCTCGTTCGGCATAAAAAATGAATGAATTCATTTTGTTTTGCGCTCACTTATTCGTAACTTTGCCAAAACGAAATACTAATCATAAAATCAAAAGAAATATGGCTTTTTTAACTAACGAAAAACTAACGATTGTTGGAGCCGGCGGCATGATTGGCTCTAACATGGTACAGAGTGTGCTCATGCTTGGTCTTACTCCCAACATTTGTCTTTACGACATCTATGAGCCTGGTGTTCATGGCGTTTACGACGAGATGTGCCACTGCGCTTTCCCCGGTGCAAACATCTCCTATACGGTAGATGCCAAGGAGGCTTTCACCGATGCAAAATACATCATTTCTTCGGGTGGCGCACCACGTAAGGAAGGCATGACTCGCGAAGACCTGCTGAAGGGCAACTGCCAGATTGCAGCCGACTTCGGCGAGAACATCAGGAAATACTGCCCCGACGTGAAACATGTGGTTGTAATCTTCAACCCCGCCGACGTTACCGCTCTTACCGCGCTGATTCACTCAGGCTTGAAGCCAAATCAGCTGACTTCGCTGGCAGCCCTGGATTCCACCCGTCTGCAGCAGCAGCTGGCACAGGAGTTTGGCGTTCGGCAGGACAAGGTTACACAAGCCTACACCTACGGCGGTCACGGCGAGCAGATGGCAGTATTTGCCAGCAAGGCGCTCATCGACGGCAAGCCGCTTTCAGAACTTCCCATGTCGCCTGAGCGCTGGGCAGAAATCAAGCACATGACCATTCAGGGCGGCAGCAACATCATCAAGCTGCGCGGACGTTCCTCTTTCCAGAGTCCGGCATATCAGGCCGTGAAAATGATTGAGGGCGCAATGGGCGGCGAATCGTTCAAGTGGCCCGCAGGCTGCTATGTCGATGCATTCGGCTTCAAGAATGTGATGATGGCAATGCCTTCTGTCATCGACAAGGACGGCGTTCATTTCACAGCTCCCGAGGGCACGCCAGAGGAAATGGCAGCGCTTGAGGCTTCTTACGAGCACCTGCAGAAGATGCGCGACGAAATCATCGGGCTGGGCATTGTTCCTCCCGTGAGCGAGTGGCACGCAATGAATCCTAATCTGTAATTCCAAGGTTTTCTAAAACCTTTTCTGGATAATCACGAATTTGGGGATACCGGCAGCGGTATCCCCTTTTTTGCAACCCATAGAAACAATTTTGCGTGAAAATTTTTCCATAAGATTGAAATATTCGGAAAAATATCTATATTTGCGCCCAAAGAAACTGAATCGATGAAAAAGACGTTGATATTTGTCGGTGCCTGCCTTGTGGGAATGCTTCTCGGCGCAGGCGGTGCGGCACTGGCGACGGGTAAAGCCGTTGACTTTGGCAACGTTGCCCTTGAAGTGACGGTGATTCTCGTGTCAATCTTCCTTTCGGTTTTCATTCACATCGTGGCGCATGAGGCAGGACACCTGCTGTGCGGCCTGATCAGCGGATACCGCTTCGTTTCGTTCCGCATCGGTTCATTCACCTTAATCAACGACAAGGGACACCTGCGTGTAAAACGGTTCAAGATTGCCGGCACGGGCGGGCAGTGCCTGATGTCGCCCCCCAAGAATGTGCCGCTGGAACAAGTTCCCACCATGCTCTACAATGCCGGCGGCGTGCTCATGAACGTGCTGCTTTCAACCATTGCGCTTCTGCTGTGCTTGTCCCTTCCCAAAGAAGGTCATGACATTCTTCGTGAGACGCTCATGGGTTTCGCCATTATCGGCTATGCCCTGGCTCTGCTCAACGGCATTCCGCTGAAAATGGGTGGAGTGGCAAATGACGGATACAACATGCTTTTCCTGCGCAAAGACCGCCAAGGGACACGCGACTTTGCCATCCAGCTGCTGTTCAACGAACAGGCGCAGAATGGCAGCACGCCCAGCGAAATGCCGGCAGAATGGTTTGACGAAAACCCGAACCTTAATCCTGCCGACCCCATCCAGGCAAATACAGAACTGATGCGTGCCGCACGCGAAATTGACATGAAGCAGCACGATGCCGCAATAGCCCGAATCGAAAAACTCATTGCCCACGGCAAGATGATACCTCTGCTGCTCAACGAGGCACGATGCTCGCTCGCAATGGTGTATTTCTCTGTGGGCGAGACAAATAAAGCCGCTGCCATCATTGACAAGCCCCTGACGGACTACATGCGCGTTCATGCGTCGGTAATGCCCGACAAACAGGCAATTCTTGCCGTAAAGGCGTATCTCGTCGATGGCGACCGTGCCGAAGCCGAACGTGTACTGGCTCATCTGGAGCAACACACCGACGACTTCCTGCTCAGCGGTGATGCCAAGTGCAGTGCGGCATTTCTGCGAGACATACTTAATCAGCAACAACAGTGTAACTAAAAACTCATATTTATGGAAAAGGAAAAAAGTTCAATCATCTCAGCTGCCATTATTGCAGTGGGAATCATCTGCCTGGGACTGTTCCTCAAGGCAGGCATCGACAATTTTGTGAACAGGGACCGCAAGGTTACCGTGAAAGGTCTTGCTGAAATGGAAGTGCCAGCCGACAAGGTGACGTGGCCTATCGTAACCAAGGAGACCGGCAACGACCTCCAGCTCCTCTACTCCACCATCAAGACAAAACAGGATGCCATAATCCGCTTCTTGAAGACCAATGGCATAGCCGAATCCGACATCATGGTGAATGCACCGCGCGTCAACGACCGCGACGCCAACGACTACAGCAGCGAACGCTCCACCGAGCGCTACAACGTGACGAGTGTAATCACCGTTTCAACCGCCGATGTGGACAAAGTGAGCGCGCTGATTGTGCGACAGGGAGAATTGCTGCGCGAGGGTATTGCCATCGTTGATTCTTACGACAGTTCGGTGAATTACGAGCTCACCTCGTTCAAGGAAATCAAGCCCAAGATGATGGATGAAGCCATTGAGAACGCTAAAAAGACGGCGGTGCAGTTTGCCGAGCAGAGTGGTCTGAAACTGGGTAAGATAGACACAGCCGACCAGGGCTATTTCTCCATCGACGATCGCGACAGCAACACGCCGCAGATCAAGAAACTGCGCGTGGTCACGACCATTACCTATTCGCTTAAGTAAGGAATCTTATTTAGACGACAGATACCAGTTATAGAGGGCGGGGATTCCGTCCTCTATTTCCATTGTGTGACGCCATCCCAACCGGTGAAGCTTCGAAGGATCGGTAAGCTTACGCATCGTTCCGTCGGGTTTCGACGAGTCCCAGAGGATTTTGCCCTGATACCCCACCGTCTGCCGCACAAGTTCAGCAAGGTCGCGTATGCTTATCTCCTTGCCTGTGCCGATGTTGATATGGCAGTTCCGTACTTCCGCTCCATCTCCGCGAAGGTCGCTGAAATTCACGTTCTCCAGACAATAGACACAAGCAGCTGCCATATCCTCGCTCCATAGGAACTCACGGACAGGTGTTCCGGTTCCCCATAACGAAAGAGAAGCGTTTGTGATTCCGTATTTGCCCAGTATCATCTCGATTTCCTCTCGTTCGGCGACACCATCGATGCCCTCCACCGGACGGCTGTTCAAGTCGGCGCGGATGGCTTCCCAATTCCCCGTGTGAAGCAGATGCGCAAGGTAAATCTTTCGAATCATGGCAGGAAGCACATGGCTCGTCTCAAGGTTAAAGTTGTCGTTTGGCCCATAGAGGTTTGTGGGCATCACGGCGATATAGTTGGTGCCATATTGGAGGTTGAAGCTCTCGCAGAGTTTCAGACCGGCGATTTTCGCAATGGCGTATGGTTCGTTGGTGTACTCAAGCGGAGAAGTGAGCAAGGCATCTTCGGGAATGGGCTGCGGAGCCTCCCGCGGATAAATGCAGGTACTTCCCAGAAAGAGAAGTTTCTTCACGCCGTGCCGGAAGCTCTCGCCTATTACATTCTGCTGAATCTGCAGGTTCTGATAGATAAAGTCGGCACGATACTTCAGGTTAGCCATTATGCCTCCCACATGAGCGGCGGCAAGCACCACATACTCGGGATGTTCGCTGTCGAAGAAATCCCGCACCGCCACACCGTCCATCAGGTCAAGCTCGCTGTGTGAGCGTCCCACCAGATTTGCATATCCTTTCTGTGAAAGCTGTTTCCAGATTGCCGACCCCACCAGGCCGCGGTGCCCCGCCACATATATTTTTGAATCCCTGTTCATCGCCCGCAGTTTTTCAAGTCATAATCAACCATCAGCCGCACCAGTTCATCGAAAGATGTCTTGTGCGGATTCCAGCCGAGTTTTGTCTTTGCCTTTGTGGGGTCGCCAAGCAGCTGCGCCACTTCGGCGGGACGGAAATACTTAGGATCCACTTCCACCAATGTGCGTCCGGTGGCGCGGTCAATGCCTTTTTCGTTCACACCCTCACCCTGCCATTCGAGCTCTATTCCGGCATAATGGAAAGCAAGTGAGCAGAATTCCCTCACGGTGTGATACTCACCCGTTGCTATCACGAAGTCGTCGGGCTCGGGCTGCTGCAGGATCAGCCACATGCACTCCACATAGTCGCGGGCATAGCCCCAGTCGCGACGCGCGTTGAGATTGCCAAGATAAAGCTTGTCCTGAAGTCCGTTTGCAATACGTGCGGCGGCAAGCGTGATTTTCCGCGTGACAAAGGTCTCGCCACGGCGTTCACTTTCATGGTTGAAGAGTATGCCGTTGGCACAGTACATTCCGTAAGCTTCGCGGTAGTTCTTCATAATCCAGTAGGCGTAGAGTTTTGCCACGGCATAAGGGCTGCGCGGATAGAACGGAGTGGTCTCGCTCTGCGGAATTTCCTGCACCTTGCCATAGAGTTCGCTGGTGCTTGCCTGATATATGCGTGTGCGGTGCTCCATTCCGGCGATACGCACACCTTCCACGAGGCGCAGTGCCCCCACGGCATCGGCTTCGGCAGTGTATTCCGGCACTTCAAACGACACCTTCACATGGCTCTGTGCCGCCAGGTTGTAGATTTCATCGGGCTGTGTCTCGGCAATGAGACGTATGAGCGACGAGGAGTCGGTCATGTCGCCGTAGTGAAGGTTGATGAGACGGCGCTGCTTCATATCGCGCACCCATTCGTCGAAATAGAGGTGCTCAATACGGCCGGTGTTGAATGAACTGCTGCGGCGCATGATGCCATGAACCTCATAACCTTTTTCCAAGAGAAACTCGGCAAGATACGAACCGTCCTGCCCCGTGATGCCAGTGATAAGTGCTGTTTTTTGCTTTGACATATAAGTGAAATGTGAGATTATCGCTATAAAGTTACAAATAAAAAACGAAATTCCGCCACGGGCGGGTGGAAAATCTCGCTATTCCGTCTTTCGCCTTGAGGGTAGTCCGCCGCCCAGAATGAGGAGGTTAAGCACCGCGCTTTGCTTGAGGATATGAATCACCACCAGCACCACGGCGATGATTGCGAATGCGGTGAATGCCGCTACCACAAACAGCGGCGTAAATCCCAACCCCATGGCACGCATCGGCTCCTGCAAAGCGGTAAGCGGGAACAGGAAGAAGAAGTGGCACATGTAAATGCCCAGACTTTCTTTACCCAGGTGATTGAACCAGCGTGCTGCAGCCGATGGCTTTTTCTGCGAAGCAAATTCGCTCTGCGCCCATGGATGAATTGCGGCAAAGGCAATCACCATAAGTGCCATGTGCATCAGCGGCACCACCACTATTCCGGTCCATTCCGGCAACCAAGCCACATCCCACGGATAGACCGTGCAATAGAATGTGGCGGCGAACACAATCATGGAAATTGTTATTGCCCACTGGTTGCGCCACAGCCGGTTGAACGCGTCTTTATGCTTGTGGCACAAGACTCCTGCCATGAAAATGGGAAAGAAACGTGCCGTAAGTCCCAGGCTCAGGTAGTCTGTATTCTCTTCGGGGTGAGAGAAAAAATGAGCCGCCACCAGCAGGGCCGAGTATGCCACTGCGCCGACTGTCACTGATGCTGCCGTTTTCCTGCATCGGCGCAGGACAGGACTTATCAGTGCATAGACGGCAATTATCTCCATCAGGCACAGGCCGAACCAATATCCGTCTTTCCAGTAGGCGCGATACAAGTCGGGCAGGTTGTCGCTCAACGGCGATTTCAGTCCGCTGTGCGGGAAATACAGCACCCACAGCGCCGAAACGGTGAAAAACGGCACAATCAGTTGCAAAAACCGTTTCTTAAGGTCGGGCGACGCGTAAACCGCCTTATAGGTGAAATATCCGCTTATGAAAAAGAATACGGGCATGTGCACCTGCCCTATCAACTTGAACAAAAACGCGGCATCGATGTCGCGGACGCACATGGTGAGCACATGACCCATCACCACAAGAAAGATTGCAATGCCCTTCAGAAGGTCGAAGTGGGCGATGCGGTGTGAACTGCTGTTCTCCATGGTCATAAGTTATATTTTTTCGATTAATGACGGATGGACAAATGTAGTGGCAACAGCCACCACGCCCTCAATGGTCACCACCACGCGCCGGTCGCCCTTCACACGAACGAACACGCCTTCGGCTCCGGCAAACGGCCCGGCAAGCACACGAACGCGGTCGCCTTTGGTCAAATTCAATTCGGCGGGGTCGAGATAAACAATTTCCTCTTCATGGTGTCCTGCCACGGCAATGA
>JAGCVR010000161.1 GCA_017962285.1 Muribaculaceae bacterium
ATTTTGTGGTATCGGTAATTATCATCTCACTTAAACTGATTTCAGGAAGCGGCACAGGTGATTATTCGGCGATGTCTTTTATTCGCATGGTCTACATGCCCGAAGCAGCGGCATTCCTCTGGTTCATCTACACGCTGTTTACGTTCTTTGCCATTGTGGGGCTTTGCCAAAAACGTTGGCAGAGAGTGGCATTGCTGTTTCTATCTATTGTTATCGCTGCTTTGCCCAAGATTGAGACCTCTTTGTTTTGCATCAACAACTTTCAATATGGATTCGTTTATTTTATGCTGGGGGTGTTTATCGCTGATTATTGTTTGCTGCAAAAATTTCTTTCACGATCAGCTCTTATTATTTCACTGATTCTGTTTGTCTCAGGCGAGATTTATTACCTCAGTGGAGATCCAATAGAATTCTATTTCAGGACTTTGCCACTTCCTGGTATTGTGCTGACACTCAGCCTGTGTCACGCCATTGAACGGCATTATCTTTCGTTCACTCGTGCATGCATTCTGATGGCACCGGCAGTATATGTGATTTATTTCTTCCACACTACTGTGGAAGGAGCGATGAAGGTGGTGATTGGTAAACTTGAGACCATACTTCCGGCAAACGATGGTCTATTCTTGGCTGAGGCCATTATCTCCATTACACTTGCCATTGTCATTCCTCTGCTTCTATATCACTTGGTGCTAAAGCGATACAAGTTGCTCCGCTTTCTGTTTGGGCTCACTTCATAACTCATCTTGCTTTTCGAGACTTCGCGTTTCTTCTATAGAAACATTTTTTGGTTTTATCGCAAAAAATGCGTATTTTTGCTTGCTGACTAATAAGTTAAGGTTGATATCTCAACTTTGCTTTCAAACAAGAGAATGCTCGCAGAAGTGTTTCCATATTCCCACGTGGTGTTCGTAGCCCTCACCATAATCTATGCCCTCACTATCGTGAGTGCCATCGGTGTGGTGATTTCCGAAAACCGCAACCCCGTCAAGACACTGGCGTGGGTTACTGTACTTCTGCTTCTGCCCATAGTGGGATTCCTTTTCTACACATTTTTCGGGCGAAGTCTGAAAAACACACTGATTATCAGTCGCAAGAACAAACTGCTTCTCAAGAACGAGACAGAATTCGACCACACCACCGTAAACCCATCCGAACTAAGCGACGACAACCGACAGCTGGTGGCACTTGCAAACTCGCTTGTGGAACCACATCTGTTCGGAAACAACGCCATCAGCATCTTCACCAATGGCGAGGACAAATTCAATGCGCTGAAAGAAGATCTGCTAAGTGCAAAGCATTACATTCACATCCAATACTACATTTTTGAGAATGACAACATAGGCCATCAAATCAGCGACATACTAACCAAGAAGGCCCAGAAGGGCGTCAAGGTACGATTCATCTACGACCATGTGGGTTCTTGGCACATCGACATGTCGTTCATTAAAAAACTCCGTCGTGCGGGTGTGGAGATTTATCCTTTCCTGCGCGTGACATTCCCTGAATTCGCCAATCGCATCAACTGGCGGAATCACCGCAAAATAATCGTTATCGACGGACATGTGGGCTACATCGGCGGCATGAACATTGCCGACCGATACGTCACCCCGACAAAGGAATGGCCTCTACCCTGGCGCGACACTCACCTGCGAATCACGGGCAACGCTTTGGCTGTCATGCAGTATACATTTGCCGTGGACTGGAACTTTATGCGCCGCGAACTCATAACCGGCAAAATTGAATCTTTTGAAAAGACCGACGACGAAGACGGGAACAATATCATTCAAATCGTCTCAAGCGGACCCACCGGAAACTGGAGCAACCTTTCCCTCATCTTCCTAAAGGCCATTAGCCAGGCAAAGCAGCGGGTTCTCATTCAGACGCCGTATTTCCTGCCTAACGACAGTCTGCTCAAAGCATTGCAGGCCTCGGCACTCTCGGGCGTTGACGTACGCATAATGATACCGCTGAAGCCCGACTCACGTCTGCTCCGCTACGCATCGCTGTCGTACGTGAAAGAATGTCTTGAAGCCGGAGTAAGAATCTATCTCTACCGCCCCACCATGCTTCACGCTAAATGCGTAATCGTTGACGACGACTTCGTATCAACCGGTTCCACAAACTTCGACTTCCGCAGTTTTGAGCACAATTTCGAGTGCAATGCCCTCATTTACGGCACTGCTTTCAACGCCCGGATGCGAGCCATCTTCGATGACGACATTGCCCAGTGCGACGAAATCACCCTTGAACAATGGCAACAACGCCCCATGTGGCGCAAAGCCGCCGAATCGCTCGCCCGCCTCATGGGTCCCCTGCTGTAAACCATCGAGACGAAAAATAAAGAAAAACCAATTCACTTTTTTTGCGAATTTAAAAATTTATACTTAATTTTGCGACGAACTCTAAACGATTCTTGTTGTGGATATTATTTTTGATAAAGAATTTTTATCTGAATTGTACTATAACGGCAAGTGCAATGACAAGAAACATCGCTATCAACAGAGCATAGTGAAACGATATATTCGAGTCGTTGATATTTTGGAGTCCGTTAACAGCACAGAAGACCTTTATCGATTTCATGCGCTTAATTATGAAGTACTTGTTGGAGATTTAAAGGGTCTTGAATCGGTAAGAGTGGGTGATAAATACCGATTGATTTTCAAGACGACAAAGACTGATACAACTCCCATTATAACAATATGCAACATTCAAGATTTGACAAATCATTATAAATAGACTCACTACTATGGCAAAATTAGGATATGCAGCAATACCCACCCACCCGGGCGAGGTGGTGAAAGATGAACTGGAGGCGCGTAACATCACTCAAAAAGATTTAGCTCGCGCCATAGGCATTTCGTGTTCGGTGCTCAACGAGATTCTCAATGCCCGACGACCCATCACAGCAAAAACAGCACTACTTTTTGAGGCCGCACTTGACATCCCTGCCGTTGCCCTGATGAATATCCAGACCAAATTTAATCTTCACCAAGCCAGAGAAAACCATGACATGGGCAGCCTCTTGACCAGAATCCGCAAGGCAGTCGCCCTGTGGTGATTTGGTTTATTTTACCACATTGCGGTTAAAAAAAGAGCGGGATTTGCTTTATAATTCCGCTCGTTTTTCGTAACTTTGTAGATAAGTGAAAACAATATAGATGAATTACCTTCAATTACCTGAAAATGAGCAACATATTCTCCCATTCTACTTAGCCATGGAAGAATATGCCACACGGCTCGCCATGAGCGACGACGTGTTTTTCATGTGGCAAGTGACGCCCACGGTAATATTTGGGCGGAATCAGGTAATTCAGAACGAGGTGAACATTGACTTCTGCCGCAGTCAAGGCATAGCCATGTATCGGCGCAAAAGCGGTGGAGGCTGCGTCTTTGCCGATGAAAACAACGTGATGATGAGCTACATCACCCGTTCAAGCAACGTGGACCATACTTTTGCCCGCTACACACGATCAGTTGTCGACATGCTCAGAACGCTCGGACTAAATGCCGACGACAATAACCGGAACGACATCCTTATAGACGGCAGGAAAGTGAGTGGAAACGCTTTCTATCACACTAACGGTTGCAGCATCGTTCACGGCACCATGCTCTATGATGCCGACACCACCCTGATGGCATCCGCTCTGTCGCCATCGAGAGAAAAACTCGCTGCAAAAGGCATTGCTTCCGTTCAATCGCGAATCACCACACTACACGAACACACCGACATGAGCCTTGAGCAATTCAAAGACTACGCCCGGAAGCATCTTTGTGAGTCAAGCATCACCCTCACTGCCACCGATGTGGAAAAAATCCACGAAATAGAGAAAACCTATCTGGAGCAGGATTTCATCTTCGGGAGCAATCCTCCATTCTCCATCAGAAAGCACAAGTATCTGGATGGCGTGGGCGAAGTGGAGGTGCGGCTCGACGTGAAACACAACAAAATCAAACGCGTTGCGATAATGGGCGATTTCTTTGCGTTAGGCAATGTGGAGCAGGAAATTGAGCAACGCCTTGCAGGCACTGAGTTCGACAACAATGCAGTTTGCGAAGCTTTGCAGACGGTGGACTGCTCGAAGATAATACTTAATCTCAATACAGAACAATTAATCAATTTAATAACGGAATAATCATTTCTACAAAAACTATGAACGAACTTAAAATCACCTGCCTGCACGACAAACATACGGCACTGGGAGCTTTGATGAGCCCATT
This sequence comes from Muribaculaceae bacterium, assembly GCA_017962285.1. Lineage (GTDB taxonomy): Bacteria > Bacteroidota > Bacteroidia > Bacteroidales > Muribaculaceae > Sodaliphilus. The sequence goes on from JAGCVR010000161.1 coordinate 4,219, forward strand.
CGGCGGATTCGACATGCCAATACAGTATGCCGACATCGTAACCGAGCACAATGCTGTGCGCAACTGTGTGGGCGTTTTCGACGTGTCTCACATGGGTGAAGTGCGCATCACCGGCACAGATGCTGAACGTTTTGTCAATCACATTTTCACCAACGACATTGCCGGCGCAGAATACGGCAAGATATTCTACGGCATGATGCTCTACCCCGACGGCGGCACTGTGGACGACCTGCTGGTGTATAAAATGGGGGAAAACGATTTCTTCCTTGTAATCAATGCTGCAAACATCGACAAGGACGTGGCATGGATCCGCGAGCAAGCCGCCACATTCAGCGTCACCGTTGACCACCAGAGCGACCACTACGGACAGATTGCCGTTCAGGGTCCACAAGCCGAAGCCACTCTTGAAAAAGTGCTGAACATCCCATGCGCAGAACTCGCATTCTACACTTTCAAGGAAATCGACATCGACGGTGACCATGTGATAGTGAGCCGCACAGGCTATACCGGCGAAGATGGATTTGAAATCTATGCCAGCCACGACACCATCCGCACCATGTGGGACAAGTTGATTGAAGCCGGTGTACAGCCATGCGGACTGGGTTGCCGCGACACCCTGCGCTTCGAAGTGGGACTGCCTCTCTATGGAGATGAACTTAGCGAGGACATTTCGCCCATTATGGCAGGACTTGGATTCTTCGTAAAACTTGAAAAAGACGATTTCATAGGTAAGGATGCCGTGGCACGTCAGAAAGCAGAGGGCGTTGCCCGCAAACTCGTGGGTCTGGAACTTGCTGACAAGGCCATCCCACGTCACGGCTACGAAGTGGTTACCGCCACCGACGATGAAAAAGTAGTGGGCGTGGTTACTACTGGATACCACGGCATTTCGGTCGACAAGAGCATTGCCATGGCACTGGTGGATGCAGAATATGCTGTACTCGACACGCCACTGCGCATTCACATCCGAAAGAAGTTTTTCCCCGCTACTGTGGTAAAGAAAAAATTCTTCAAGAAGAGCTACAAGAAATAAACTTGCGAACAACAATCAGAAAACAACAAAATAATCAAATAACTACATTAAAACTTTTTTATTATGAGTAAAATTATCGACGGCTTGTTCTACAGCGAATCTCACGAATATGTGAAAGTGGAAGGTAACATTGGTTACATCGGTATCACCGACTATGCACAGCACGAACTGGGAAATGTTGTCTATGTGGATATGCCCGAAGTGGACGACGAAGTGACAGCAGGAGAAGAATTTGGCGCTGTGGAAAGCGTGAAAGCCGCAAGCGACCTCAACAGTCCTGTGAGCGGTGTGGTTCTCGCCGTGAACGAAGCTCTTGAAGATGAGCCGGGACTCATCAACAAAGACCCCTACGCTAACTGGATTATCAAGGTTGAACTCAGCGCCCCCGCAGAACTCGACGACCTGATGACATCGGGCACATATCAGGAGTACATCGGCGAATAATCATTCACCGAAACGCCAAATTGATTTTTAACGAACGGTTATGAGTTACAAGTATTTTCCCCACACGCAAGGCGACATTCAAGCCATGCTCAACACATGTGGCGAAAAATCTCTCTCCGACCTTTATCGCGATATCCCTCAAGAACTTACTCTGAAAAAAGAGTATGAACTGCCTGAGGCAATGAGCGAAATTGACGTGCGCCGCTTTTTCAGCGACCTCGGAGAAAGCAACCACCAGCTTGCCTGCTTCGTGGGAGCAGGATGCTACGACCACTATTCGCCATCGGTGATTAACAGCATCATCAGCCGCAGCGAATTCCTCACATCCTACACACCCTATCAGGCCGAAATTTCACAAGGAACCCTGCAATACATCTTCGAATATCAGAGCATGATTGCCACCCTCACAGGGATGGAGGTGAGCAATGCCTCGATGTATGATGGATGTACCGCCACCGCCGAAGCCATGATGATGGCAGTAGCAGCGGCGAAAAAACGAAATAAGGTTCTCGTATCAAGCACACTCAATCCCATCGTAATCCGCGTGATTGAAACTTATGCGAAATTCCATGGAGTGAATGTAGTACGCATTGAAGAAGACGGCGGCGTGACTTCGCGGGCCGATTTTGAGCAAAAAGTCGCTGCCGACGATGTGGCAGGAGTTATTGTCCCTGCGCCCAACTTCTATGGTATCGTGGAAGATTTCACTGGCTGGGCGGAATTCTGCCATCAACACAAGACCCTCCTGATAATGAACTGCGTGGCAAGTGCACTTGGTGCAATTAAGACTCCTGGAGAATGGGATGCCGACATCGCCGTGGGCGACGGACAAAGCCTGGGCATTCCCATGAATTTCGGAGGTCCCTATGTGGGATTTCTCGCCACAAGAAAATCGCTGATACGCAAGATGCCTGGACGCATCGTTGGCGCCACCACCGATGCCGACGGGAAACGGGCATTCGTGCTCACGCTTCAAGCCCGCGAGCAACACATCCGCCGCGAGAAAGCCACAAGCAACATCTGCTCTAACGAAAGCCTCATGGCTCTCTACGTGACCATCTACATGGCGCTGATGGGACAACGTGGACTTAAGGAAGTGAACGAACTTGGCTATAGCGGGGCGCATTACCTGGCTTCCGAGCTTTGCAAGACCGGGAAATTCACCCTTGCCTACCCCGACAAGCCTTTCCTCAACGAATTCGTGCTTGAAACTTCGCTGAATATCAATGATCTCCAAGATTACTGCGTTTACAACGGATTGCAGGCCGGACTTAAAATAGCCGACGACCGGCTGCTGCTCTGCGTGACAGAAATGCGCAGTAAAGACGAGATTGATGCGCTTGTTGAATCCATTAAAGACTTTATTACGGAAGAAGAGGAGGCCGTAGAATTATGAACAACACATATTATGGAAAACTCATTTTTGAGTTATCAAAAGAAGGACGCAGCGGATATTCTCTTCCCCAAAACGAGCTGAAGCAGTTCAGCATGACGGACCTGCCGGGCAACCTGATGAGACAGGTGCCTGCCGATCTGCCACAGGTTGACGAGCCGACTGTTGTGCGACACTACACAAACATGAGCAACAACAATTTCGGTGTTGATACCGGATTCTACCCTCTCGGCTCCTGCACAATGAAATATAACCCAAAAATCAACGAGGAAATATCTTCACTGGCTGCTTTCAGCAATCTGCATCCGTTGCAGCACATCAGCACGGTTCAAGGTGCGCTTGAGGTTTATTATAACCTGCAACGTTCGCTTGCCGAAATATCGGGCCTCTCAGAGTTCACACTCAATCCCTATGCCGGCGCTCACGGCGAGCTTACCGGACTTATGGTGATGCGTTCCTATCACACAAGCCGTGGAGATTTGAAACGCACGAAAGTAATAGTCCCTGACTCTGCACATGGTACAAATCCTGCCAGCGCCGCAGTGTGCGGTCTTGACGTGGTGGTGGTGAAGAGCCGTCCCGACGGCACCGTGGACGTGGAAGACCTGCGTCCGCTTCTTGGCGACGACATCGCCGGAATGATGATGACCAACCCAAATACCCTGGGTATTTTTGAGCACAACGTGGCAGAAATCGCCGAACTGGTTCACCAATGCGGCGGACTGATGTACTACGACGGTGCGAACCTTAACCCCATGCTCGGCATGTGCCGGCCCGGTGACCTGGGTTTCGACATCATGCACATCAATCTGCACAAGACAGTCTCCACTCCTCATGGTGGTGGAGGACCCGGACGTGG
>JAGCVR010000162.1 GCA_017962285.1 Muribaculaceae bacterium
CACTATCGGCGAGGATTTGCGTCTGGTGTTCAAGACGCTTGTTCTGTATGGGGAGCGAAGCGGGTATTTTGTCTGCGTGATACCGGGTGGCGAGGAAGTGGACTTGAAGAAGGCCGCCCGCGTGAGCGGCAACAAGAAAGTGGATTTGATACCCATGAAAGAATTGCTGCCGGTAACGGGGTATATCCGCGGCGGATGTTCGCCGGTGGGAATGAAGAAGCAGTTCCCGACGTATTTTCACGAATCGTGCCTTGAATTTGAGTACTTTTTTGTGAGTGCCGGTATGCGCGGCCTGCAGCTGAAAATATCGCCGGAATTGCTGGTGAAATATGTGGGTGGGGAAGTATGTAACCTGATAAAAAGTGATGAGTGATGAGCAACGAGATTGGTAAAGTGTTGCGGCTGACAACGTTCGGAGAGTCGCATGGAGTGGCATTGGGTGGCGTTCTGGATGGATTTCCCTCCCGCGTGAAAATAGACCTGCAGAAGATTCAAGACGAGGTGGACCGCCGTCGTCCGGGCCAGTCGCTGCTCGCTACCCAACGGAAAGAAAGCGACCGGGTGGAAATCCTTTCGGGTTTGCTCGATGGTGTTACCCTGGGAACACCCATAGCTTTTATCGTGCGCAACAGCGACCAGCGCTCGATTGATTACGAACAGATAAAAAACTGCTATCGTCCTTCACATGCCGACTATACATGGCAGGTAAAGTATGGGATACGCGACCACCGTGGTGGTGGCAGAGCCTCTGCCCGCGAAACCGTGGCACGAGTTGTTGCGGGTGCTTTCGCCCGTCAGTTGCTGGAGCAGGAAGGCGTATCGATAAGTGCTTATTCCTCTCAGATAGGCGGTGCGAAAACAGAAAAGCACTACACTGAACTGAACCTATCTGAAACATACGATAACGATGTGCGCTGTCCCGACCCGGAGGCGGCAGTTCTGATGCGGCATGAGATTGAGGACGCACGGGAGAACTGCGACACCGTGGGAGGTGTGGTTACCTGTGTTGTCCGCGGATTGAAAGCCGGGGTTGGAGAGCCTGTGTTCGGGAAACTGCATTCGCAGTTAGCCTCTGCGATGATGAGTATTCCGGCGGCAAAGGGCTTTGACTATGGGCTTGGGTTTGACTTCGCATCAAGGCGGGGGAGTGAAGTGCTTGATGAATTTGAGGTGCGCGACGGTCAGATCCGCACGAAGACCAATTATTCCGGAGGGATACAAGGTGGAATAAGCAACGGCGAGGACATCTATATACGTGTGGCATTCAAGCCGATAGCGACACTTTTGCGCGATGTGAACACCATAAACAGTGAAAGTGACTCGGTGATTCTGCACATGACGGGCCGTCACGACGTTTGCGCTGTGCCCCGTGCTGTTTCTGTGGTTGAGGCGATGGCAGCGCTGGTGATACTGGACGGAATGTTGAGCGGGCGATGAAGGTGTGGGTGGCTCGCTGAAAATTAAATGTGAAATGGGTGAGCACAGGCACTATGGCGATTTTCTGAAAGAACACTTTGGCTGCACAGTGCAGAAAATTTCGGTCAATGCCGGATTCTCATGCCCGAACCGCGACGGGACGAAGGGGCGTGGAGGCTGCACCTACTGCAACAATACGTCGTTCAGCCCCGAATACTGTAATCATCCCGTGAGCATTACAGAACAATTAGAGCAAGGTAAACAATTCTTTTCGCGCAAATACAAGGATATGCGCTACCTGGCTTATTTCCAGTCTTATACCAATACATACGGCGACACGAAGCATCTCATGAATCTATACCGTGAGGCACTGGCTGTGGAGGATGTGGTGGGTCTGGTAATAGCCACCCGTCCCGATTGCGTGGATGATGAACTGCTTGCTTCGCTTGCGGAAGTCAATCATCCCGGAAATGTGATGATGGAATTTGGGGCGGAGTCGGCTCACGACCGCACGCTTAAACTTGTGAACCGCGGGCACACCTGGGCGGATGTGGTGGATGCGGTAAAGAGGACCGTGGCACATGGCATCGACTGTGGACTGCACTTCATTATGGGGCTTCCCGGTGAAACGCGGGAAGATATGCTCGCCACGGTTCGTGCCATAAACGAACTGCCCGTAACCACGGTGAAGTTCCACCAGTTGCAGGTGTTGAAGGGAACTTGCCTTGCAAGACAGATTGAGGAAGGAGAACTGGATGTGATACGGTGGACGGCTCAGGAATATGCCGGTTTTTGCGCGAAGATACTTAATCTGTTGCGCCCTGACATTGTGGTGGAGCGGATGGTGTCGCAATCGCCCGACGAACTGCTGCTGTTTCCGCGGTGGGGGCTGAAAAACTACCAGTTCATGAATCTGCTGAACAATTTTCACGGGTGATTGTTTGATTTTTGCATGTGAATGATTATTTTTATATATCTCAATTCGTGATAATACTAACAAAAAACTATAATAGATTATGAAAACGTTTCTCCGATTAACCGTGCTTGTGCTTTTGGCAAATCTCTTTCAGCTGAGTTTTGCATACGACTTTAAGGTTGGCCAACTGTATTATAACATTAATTCCGATGGTGCAACCGTGTCGGTGACAGGCGAAAATGCCCGTCCGCCAGCATATCCCTACGAGTCGCTTCGCGGAGATGTGGTTATCCCTTCCACTGTGACATACAACGGCGTGAACTACACCGTTACTGAAATTGGAAGTGGAGCTTTCGACGGTGCAGTGGGTGTTGTGAATGTTTCCGTGCCGCAGACTGTTACAAGAATTGCCGGCTATTCATTTCGCGACTGTACGAACCTGAAAAGCATAAATATCCCTACTGCGGTCACTACCATTGACGGCGGAACATTCTGGGGCTGTACGGCCTTGACGAGTTTCACCATTCCAAACACAGTAACGAGTATATAACCCCATTTTGCAGTTTTGTTATATAGTATTATGGACACCGAAGAATATAGGACATTATGGAAAGAAGCTATTCGTTTGTGTGAAGAGGAGCAAAACAAAGAAGAAGCTATATCATTTGTAATGCATTATCACGATAAGCCTAGGTTGTTTGATTCTATGGATGACAGAAGTCTACTTTTGACATTTATAGGGCTTGTTGTATATGAGAAAAAATTCCATATGAAATTTGGCTCAACAACACCTGCATCTTTCTGTTATAGAGAGTTGTTGAATAGATTAAGTAGGTTGGATAGAGATTTTGTTTATGATATAGGAGATTGGGCTGCGGAATATTCTGACAACAGCTATGTGCCAATGGGAAATTATCGCGGATATGGCCCCCGTCAATATTTCGCTTTTTGGGATGATTATGAATCGCGTGTAGCCTTGGAAAGACAAGCTAAAGAAGAACGCCTCGAAAGAAAACGTGCTGAGGGCAGAGCAAAGGTCGAAGCTGCAAAATTAAGACATCTAGAAAGATTGAATACAATTCAGCAATTAAGAGAAAAAACAATAGAAGATTGTATACTAGTCATCGAAAAGAGTGACGAGTCTGTATTCTATTACTATGAATTGATAGAAGAATGGTTCAATAACAAATCTCTTAGTGACAACCAAAAGGAAAAGATATTGTCAATGTTTCCTATTAATTCTACAAGACATAATATTAGAAAAAGGAAGAATCTGGAGGAAAAATGATATTTCCGCTTTAGCGGGGTAAATAACTTTGGAAGGATACTCTATGTAACAAAACTGCAAAATTAGTATACTTAATTACGAGCATAGGCAGTTACGCTTTTAAGAACTGTACCGCCTTGGCCACGATTACGGTTCCCGATAATCTCAGGGATATCGCTTATCAGGCTTTTGAAAACACCGCATGGCTAAATAATGCTCCCGATGGCGTGGTTTATCTCGGCAAAGTGGCATATTGCTATAAAGGCGAAATGCCCGCCGGAACCAGTATAACACTGAGAGACGGCACATTGGCAACTGCTGAAGGCGCATTTGAATCGCAAGATAACTTAACGGGCGTGACCCTGCCCAATACATTGTCTGTTATTGGAGGCTATGCATTCTGCTGGAGTAGGGGATTAAAGAGCATAAACTTCCCCAATTCAATAATTGAGATAGAAGATGGGGCATTCGATAATTGTACTGGTCTGGAGAATATCTTCAGTGAGATTATCAGACCTGCTAATGTGCGGTTGAGATATGGAGTTTTCTATGACGTTCCCACTGCCACATGCGTTCTCCACATACCCGTAGGAGCGCTTGGCAGGTATGGGGCAGCCGAGCAGTGGAAGGACTTTGTGAACATGGTTGAAGATCAAGGCGGTGATCTGCTGGGCGACCTCGACGGCAACGGACTGCTTGAAGTGAACGATGTGGTGGTGCTCGCCGAATATGCTATGAGTGGCGGCGCCAGCGCAGAAGCCACTGCATTAGGCGACATGGACGGTAACGGACTTATCGAAGTTAACGACGTGGTGATTCTTGCCGGACTGGTAATGGGCTCGTAAATGAGCAGTTGACAAGTTAACGAGTAAACAAGCAGACACTTTTTTAGTTAACAAGTAAACAAGTTGACGAGCAAACGAGCAGTTAGTCTTTAGTCTTTAGTCGTTAGTTGTTAGATATATTAGAGGGCGTTCCACTGGGAACGCCCTCGTTGAAGGTATCGCATATATCGTCGAAGGTGATAATTCCTCCTGGTTATAAAAGTGAGCGTGGGCAAATGGAAGGGCACGGCAAACTCTAACCAATGCCATTATCTTGTTTTATCCTGCAATAATTCATTATATAGTGTCAAGCCTTTTACTGTCAAAAGATATTTTTGACGAGGATGGCGGGGCGAATTTGGATGTAGAAGACGGACAAATTCTTCCTCAATCGCTGGGTTGAGATAAAGTTTTAGGAAGTTGTCGCGTCCCCTCAATGACAAGGTCTTCATCATATCCTTTACCGACATTTGCGATTCCCCAATGGTAAGAACAAGTTGTTGTGTGTTGTGGTTGTCTGTGTCAAACTGATTGCGATTTTCGCTCGAACTTGTCCCGAACTTGTCCCGAACTTGTCCCGAACTTGTCCTCTCGTTTAAACGATGTTGTTCTTTCCATCCTTCCAGAGCCTGTATGTGCAGAAATCTGTTTCGCAAATCCCATTCTTCTCCTAATAACAAGTTACGGAAGAAACGCTCCAGATAAATTGGCGTATAGTCAATACCAACCCGCGCATTCTTGTAGTTGGCTCGCACAAGCGCATTACGGAAATACCACGAATGCTTGGCAAAAAGGTCATTGTTGATGTCAAAACCAATAGAGCGAAGATACTGTATGGTAAATACTGCTGTTGTGCGAGTGTTCCCCTCGCCGAAGGCATGAATCTGCCAAAGTCCCGAAACAAAACGCGTAATATGAGCTATTATTTCATCGGAGGACAGCCCTTTGTAACTGAACTGTCGTTCTTGCCCTATATCATAATCGAGTGCGCGAAGCAGGTCTTCATTATTTAGATAGTTTACCGTGTCACCATTCAGAACCCATTCTTTCTTGGTGATGTCGTAATTGCGTATCTTGCCAGCATGTTTGAAAACGCCGTTAAATATTCTTCGATGCAAGGAAATATATCCATGAGTAGAAAAGTCCAATGTCCTGACTGATAAAATCTTGCTAATGTTGGCTGCCGTGAGATCTGCCTCCTCTTTCTCTGCATCATGTTCACGTTGAGTTCTCGACAGATAATAGCTCTTTACAAGTTGACCCACCTCATCTATGGAGATTTCACCTTCAATATTTCGCTTTGCAGTTTCTTTTAGGTAGTTGGATGTGCTCAAACCATCAACCTCTTGCAAGCCAATGGCCGTCTGCCAGATGTAAGCTTTCTCTTTCTTGTCTGGCTCTCCCTGACGGATGTATTCGTCAAAATCCTGAATCGTATGTTTTTGTTCGTCACTCATACTTCAATTAATCATCAAATTCTAACGTTGGTATGCTGGCAGATTTAATTGTTTTTATTTGTTGCATGTTATTAAGTATGGTGTTTGCTGTTTATTATTAATTACAAGATACTGAAAAACATTATTTCATTACTTGGTTGAAGAACCAGGCGAGGATGGTGATGAGGGGGATGAGGAACCATGCGCATCCTCCCTTCTTTTTAGCGGCTTTCTTCACGGCCTTCGCGCCCATTTGCGACACTGCTTTCGCATTGGTGGGCAAACGCCAGGTTGAGAGCACTATCTCGCCCTGGGTCTCTGACGCCATTATATCGGTGCCGCCGGTAAACTGCTGCACCATCTGCTGAGCTGCCTGCCTCACCGACTGAGGTTGCTGAACTGCCTGTTGCACAGCGTTGGCGCCTTTTTGCCACAACGCCGCCGAGTTATTGGCAACATCGCCCCCTTGCTGCATCGGTGCCTGGGGCGCTGCCGCCGGAGCTGTGGGCTGAGTCCTCGGGTTAATGGATGGTAAGGGCGTTCCACACATGATACACACCTTAGCACCGTCGGCCGCATAATATCCACATTTTATACAATATGCCATATCTGTTTTGTTTTAATTGTCGTGTTATTGAATCATTTTCTCACTTTAGCCAATCCTGAGCATTGCCTCGCCCATCTCCTCTGCCACCGACTCGAGCGTGTAGCCCAGGCTTTCAAGGGCGGATTCCACATCTTCCAGTTTGGCACCGGTTTCCAGTTTGCGCAACTGCTCTATGGCCTTGTGCAGATTGTCGGGTATCTGCGATCCTCCATTCACGTTGGCGCGGGCAAGGTCGCGAGGCACGGTGAACTGGTCGTAGATCTTCACCTCCTGGCGGGCGCCCTCCATCATTTCGCCGATTGCATCGGCCTCCCTTGCTACCTTCTCAAGGGGGTCGGTGATAGCCTCGGCTTCACGCAGCATCTGGCGGCCGTGTTCAAAGCGTTCCATACCTTTGTTCTTCACGGCCTTGCTCACCTGCAGGGCATCGTCGAGGGCTTCGCTATGCCGCTTGCCAAGCATCTTTTCCACGTCGGTGCCGTAGCTCTCCGAGTGGTGAAGCTCGTCCTGGATAATAGTCTGGTCCATCTTCTGGCCATAGCGGTTCTCTATCTTCTCCTTCAGGCCCTTCGGTGCATCTTCGGTGCCTTTCTTGAAACCACCGGTCGATTCCTCGTAGAACTTTTCCTTATAGATCTTGTCGACCAGTTCCTGGTCGTCGATGGTCTTCCACACACCATCATCGTCGAGATACTGATAGGTGGAGTCGCGGTCCAGGGTGATGGTATGGCCCTCTTTCAAGTCGGTGCGAGTCTTGCTCGACATGTTCTTGTGCCTGATTTTCTTGCCGTTCATCCTATTCGACAGTTCCATTTCCACAGCTGCATCGGTGCGTGCATACAGATCTTCAAGGTGACCGTTGAAGTCTTTGCGGGTCAAGTTGAACGCATCGCCCTTCTGCTTGAGCAGGTACATCGTCTGCTTGTCGGCCTGGCACTTCATGATCAACTGGTCGCGCAGTTTCAGATTCTCGGGCGTGGGATTGGCGCGATACATCTCGCAGGCTGCGCGCAGATCCTGCACGTTCTGATTGGCGCGTGCTCTGCCATACTTGGTGGCATTGTCCAAGTCATATTTGCCCTTACCCTTGCCCTTCGGGTTAATCTCGGCATCCTTAAGGCGCATATCGGCATCAAGTTTGGCATTGACCGATTTGTTGCCGAACAGGTGAATCTCCTTGGTGAGATAGCTCAGCTTCGAGTTCGACCAGAACTGCTGCACATTTATGCCTGTCAGGTTGTTGAACGCCTTGTTCATGTTCTCCTTGGTCAGACCCATCTGCCGTGCCTTGCCTAAGCCTTTCTCCATCACTTTGCCCATGATGTAGTCGCGTACCACTACCTTGGCACCCACGCACCATCCTTCCAGAATGCTGTCGCCACCGCTTTCCACATAGTCGCGCATGTCGCCCAGAATCTCCACGACGGTGAATGCCACGCTCACCCACGGCGCAAATATGCCAATGAAGAGACCACTCACAAGACCCATATTCTGCTGCACCGTGCGAGCCGCATCAAACCATGCCATGACGAACATTCGCAAGTCGTCGGCAAAGGTGATGGGAGGACCGGGATCCTCGTTGGCACCGGCTTTCTTGCCCGAGTACACATCATTGTAGGTGCGCACCACCGTCTGGATGCTCTTCTTGTCGTAGCCAAACAGACGTTCCTCGTCCTCCTCGTAGCTCTTGAGAAGCAGGTCGATAAACTTGAGCAGCGGGAACAGGTTCTCCACCATTTTGTGGCGGTAAATCTCGCTGGCAATGTGTTTCAGGCGCTCCGTGATGCGTTCGTCTTCCTTGATGGCGGCTGCCCAGTCGCGGTTGTCGCTAAACTGCCGTACCGGCTGTGAGCACAGCCGCACGCCCACCTCCGTCACATATTCGCGGTCTTCGTGTTTCACTTTTATCTCTATAGTCGCACCCAAGCGGTTGGGCGCAGCCAGCATGTGGCTGCAGCAGCGCAACCAGCAGATGCGGCCATCTTTCTGGTCAATTCCCGTGGTGGGTTGTATCTGCATGCCCAGCTTGTCCACCAAGTGCTGTTTTTCAGCGTCCTTGGCGGTCACCTTGAATCCCACTTTCTTGCTCTTTTCGTCATAGAAAGGCATGGGATAGAGTTTGAGCAACTTGTTCTTCTCGTCGTCATATTCATAGAGCGTCATGCACAGACGCGTCTCGGCAGGCACATAGAACCTGCCCTGCGAGTGCACGCCAATGCGGCTCTGCTTGTGGTTCAGCGGCTCATACTCCTCGATGAAGCACTTCACGTCTTTCACCTTGATTTGCAGTCCCATATAATAGCGTAGCAGCGGCAGTTCGCCCTTCACCTCGAGACCGTTGCTGCGTCGCGATGTGATCTTCAGTTTGTAGTCGATATGTTTGCCGGGAACGCCTGGATTGGCTTTCTCGTCCTGAACCAGGTCATTGATAAGGGCATAGTGCATCTGCTCCTTTTCGCGCCATTCCACCCGCACGCTATAGTCCTTGCTCGTCTTTCCGCGGTAAGTAACTTCCGCTTCTACCGGATCTTTCTCCGGGTCGATGCCCACCACCACGAACGGCAGTGCCACTTCTTTCTTGTAGAA
>JAGCVR010000163.1 GCA_017962285.1 Muribaculaceae bacterium
AGCCGAAATTCCTGCTTTGCGGAGCTGCATCGCACACTGCAACGAATATTCTGCCACGGCTTCGCCGAAGTTTATGAAAATAATTTTCGTTGCGGCAGTGGTTTCTTGCGGATAAAGGTTAAGCGCATTAAGTACATCATAGATCCGGTCGGCGCCGAAACTGATTCCCACGCCCGACAGGCCATCCACGCCAAACACGCCGGTGAGATTGTCGTAGCGACCGCCGCCCGAGATGCTTCCCATGGGTGTGTCGGTGGCTTTCACCTCCAGAATTGTGCCTGTGTAGTAGTTCAGACCACGTGCGAGTGCCACATTGAGCGTAACTGCCGACTTCAGGTTGAGCCGTCCCACATTCTCCAGCACAAATTCCAGTTCGTTGATGCCGAGCACTCCTGTTTCACTGCCGGCAAGCAGACCGCGAAGTGTGTCGAGTTTCTCCTGATTTGTCCCGCTGAGCGAAAGCAGCGGTTCCAGTGCCGCTATGGCCTGAGGCTTCAGCCCGCGCTCGCGGAGCTCATCGTTAACTTTTTCAATGCCTATCTTGTCGATTTTATCAATGGCGACTGTGATATCGATAATCTTATCCGGCTCCCCTATCACTTCCGCAATGCCAGTCAGGACCTTGCGGTTGTTGATGTGTATTTCCACGTTAATTCCCAGGCGCGAGAACACTTCGTTAATGATGGCAAGAAGCTCCACCTCGCAGAGCAGCGAATTGGAACCCACCACATCGGCATCGCACTGGTAAAACTCACGATAACGGCCCCGTTGAGGGCGGTCGGCACGCCACACCGGCTGAATCTGATAGCGACGGAACGGGAACTGAATCTCGTCGCGATGCTGGACCACATATCGCGCGAAAGGCACAGTAAGGTCGTAGCGCAACCCCTTCTCACTTATTTTATTCGTCAGGTGCAGCGAATCGCGCCCATCAAGAAATTCCTGTGGGGCATCCTTCAGATAGTCACCGCTGTTAAGAATCTTGAAAAGAAGCTTGTCGCCCTCTTCACCATATTTGCCAATCAACGTGGATAGGTTCTCCATCGCTGGAGTTTCTATTTGCTGAAAGCCATAGAGGGTGAAGACGTCACGGATAGTGGAAAATATGTAGTTGCGGCGCGCCATCTCCAGTGGGGAGAAGTCGCGTGTACCCTTGGGAATGGATGGTTTCTGAGCCATATCTGTCTGATTTGATTAATAGTTAAATTCTTCTGCAAAATTAACTAAAAAACGGCAAACTCACAACATCATAAGCATGAAGTGTGAAGAAGTCCCGCTACCGACACACAACACAAATCACCAATTAGAGAAAAGTTTGTGATTTAAGTGTGTTTTGTTGTATATTTGTAACCAATCAAGACAAACTAAAGATGAAGAAACTTCTCGCCATACTTTTTCTCTGCGCTTTTGCCGTTGCCAACGCCCAGACATGGCCTGAGCCTCGTCCTGAAGCCAAAGCCGGAACTCGCTGGTGGTGGCTCGGTTCGGCGGTTGACCGTGAAAATCTGGAGTGGAATCTGAGTGAATATGCCAATGCCGGGATCGGCACCGTGGAAATTACGCCAATCTATGGCGTGAAAGGCAATGAAGCGAATGAACTGGAGTTTCTGTCGCCGCAATGGATGGATGCCTTGAACACGACTCAGGAAATTGCAGCTAAGCTGGGAATTGAAGTTGACATGAACTGCGGAACTGGATGGCCTTTCGGCGGTCCATCAGTCATGACCGAAGATGCCGCATGCAAGGCCATATTACACAAGGACACCATCGACGGCAGAATCACTTTCAGCGTAGAATTGGGGCGCACCGGGCAGCAAGTGAAGCGTGCAGCGCCAGGCGGTGAGGGTCTGGTGATTGACCACTTTGACCGTAATGCGGTGAAGCGCTATCTGGAGCGGTTCGACAAAGCCTTCGAGCAAAGCGGCGTGCCATTTCCGCACACTTTCTTCAACGACAGCTACGAGGTTTATGGAGCCAACTGGACACCCACCCTGTTCGATGAATTCCAGAAACGCCGTGGATATGACCTGCGTCAATACCTGCCTGAACTGCTCGGCGAAGAAGACACAATGCCATCTGCCTCCAAGACTCCGCGCGAACCCGCCTACGTGCTTGCCGATTACCGCGAAACGCTGTCGGACCTTCTGCTGGAAAATTTCACCATGCAGTGGGCATCGTGGGCACATGGGCATGGCGTACTCGTAAGAAACCAGGCACATGGCTCGCCAGCCAATCTGCTCGACATCTACGCTGCCGTGGACATTCCCGAGATTGAAGGATTTGGACTTTCGGAATTCGGAATAAAAGGTCTCCGGACCGACCCTGGTATGTCACACAAGAACTTCAGCGACGTATCGATGCTGAAATATGCCTCATCTGCCGCACACGTCACGGGAAAGACGTTCACCTCAAGCGAGACGTTCACATGGCTCACCGAGCACTTCCGCACTTCGCTCTCGCAGATGAAGCCCGAACTTGACCTCATGTTCACCTGCGGAGTTAATCATGTGTTTTTCCACGGTTCGTGCTACTCGCCAAAAGATGACCCTTGGCCCGGCTGGAAATTCTATGCCACCGTCGACATGAGCCCCACCAACAGCATCTGGCGCGACGCTCCTTTCCTGATGCAATACATAGAACGGTGCCAGAGTTTCCTGCAAATGGGCAGCCCCGACAACGATTTCCTCGTTTACCTGCCGGTTCGTGACATGTGGCGCAAACGGATACCGACGGCAAACGTCAACAAAACTCCGGGCGACGACCTTCTGATGCAGTTCGACATTCACACCATGGCACAGAAAGCGCCAGAGTTCATCAAGAGCATATTGACCATCGACAGCCTCGGCTACGACTGCGACTATATCAGCGACCGCCAGCTGAGTCACGTTCACGTAGAAAACGGAATGCTCGTAACTGAAGGCGGCACTCGCTACCGGGCACTTATCATTCCAAGCGGCACCACAATCGACAACCGTCTCCGCGCCCTCATAGAGCCGCTGATGGACTATGTGATTCTCGGTGTGGATGCCGATGCCATGAACCGATATGCCACCCCTGAGCCTCTGCGCACTAAACATGGTTTGCGCGCAATCCGCCGAAGTAATCCCGATGGACACCATTATTTCGTTGCCAACCTCACTCCACGCGACATCGATGCCGATGTGGATCTGGCGGTTCCGTTCCAGAGTGCCACCTTATTCAATCCCATTAACGGCGACATCTCCCCTGCCGTTGTCAACAATGGCAAGATTCATCTCTCATTACGCTCCGGTGAGAGCATTATCATCAAAACAGGAAACACCTCAACACAGAAAAATGTGCTGCCACGCGTTATTCCGTCGTTTGAAAAGTATATCACAATCGGCGGACCATGGACGCTGGAATTTCCCGAATCCACACCAGTCATCGGCACAACCTTCACGCTCCCCACCTTGCAGACGTGGGAGCAACTCACTGACTCAACGGCTGTGCTGATGGGTACGGGGGTGTATTCCACCACTTTCAAATTGACAAAGCGACAGGCAGACCGGCACTGGCTGATTGACCTGGGCGACGTGCGCGAATCCGCACGGGTTTACATCAACGACCGTTTTATCGGTTGCGCATGGGCAGTGCCGTTTGTCCTCGACTGCAAGAACACACTGCGGAAAGGTAAGAACACCCTTCGCATCGAGGTTACCAACCTTCCCGCCAACCGAATCGCCCACTTGGACAGGAATGGCGTGCAATGGCGCAAGATGAAGGAAATAAACTTTGTGGACATCAACTACCGCGACACAACCTACGGCGACTGGGCGCCGGTGCCCAGCGGTCTCAAATCACAGGTGAAACTCATTCCCGCAATAGGAAAATGATTAAAGTTTGTTTAATTAGCCGAATAATTTTGTTGAATTAGAAAATAATCTCTACATTTGGCACGTTATCTCAAAAAAAACGAGAAACAAGAGTTTTATTAACAATTAAAAATTTACAGATTATGAAGAAGTTATTATTGATGATTGTGGCAATCGCCACTGTAGCACTTGTTGCTTGCAACCCCTAGGCCGAAGGCAATCCCGAAAATGCCGACAGCACAGCAACCGAACAGGTTATTGATGAACAAGCCACTATTGATGGCCTCAGCGCTGAAATCGCAAATGTCCTTGAATCGAAAGATGCAAGCAAACTGCAGCAGCTTCTTGAGGACGCAAAGGCAAAAATCACTGAACTCGCAGCTGCACATCCCGAAGTGGCTAAATCGCTGCTCGAGAAAGTTCAGAATCTTCTGAACGAGAATAAGGACAAGCTTGCAGCAGTTATTCCTGGATGGGAAACAATCGCCGCTCAGGCAGTTGCACTTCCTGCCGGCCTCCTCGATGGTGCAAAAGCCGCCGGTGAAGAACTGAA
>JAGCVR010000164.1 GCA_017962285.1 Muribaculaceae bacterium
AGCCGGGGGCGGGCAGTTCGAAAGAATTGGTAGGGTACAGCAAAACTTCGCCGTCGCCGCAGGTGGAGTAGAATTTTCCATAGTAAGTGTTGCCGTATTCCAGACCATCGACAGAAATATCGAAATCAACCCACTCATTATTGGGAGACAACACCATATCGGTCTCAGCCTGCGCATATACATCCGTGCCGCTGCCAACCTTGTAAACCTTCAGCCGTAATTTGCCAATATACTTATATTTCCCGATGTTCATGACAGAAGGCAACATGGCGAATGAGTTACTTCTTAAGTAGTCTTTGCCACCGGATGAATAATAATTGCTGCTAGGACGAAGGGTTATATTAAGGTCGGGTACGGCAATCTGAATGCGGCGGGTGTCACCCGACAGGCTGCTGGTCCAGTCGAAATACGGATCGGTGACATGACACCCCGAGAGTTGCAGCGAACGGAATTCCTCTATCACCTGAGTTTCTGAATCTGATGACGCCATCAACTCCGCATCCGACACGCGGATAACGCTGCCACTCGATGCCCCCGGTCCCGAAATAGCCTTTTTGCTTCCACTCTTGAATTCAAAGGTGCCATTCTTGATATATAATGGCCCATTGACCTTTATGACATTTCCTTTGTTGCGGCATTCGAGAGTATCTTGCAAATAGGAATCACCCATAATGGTACACGGAACGCCGGCTTTTCTTGAGTTGAGAATATGCCATGTGGTAGAGGAACCGCTATTTTTTATAACGTTTCCACCCATTATTTTAATACTGAAAGCGTCGGTTCCGAAATAATCAATGAAATGCGCATTTATTGGCGCCTTATTCACATTTCTTAAATACAATCTGTTTTCATACGGATTGTATTCAGCCGTTCCATCGTTGAATATGTCGGCGGCATTATAGCTGTTAATTCTTATATTGCCCTGATAGCGGAGCGGATATAGGGTGGGAGGCGTCGCTCCATATTCCAAACGAACCGATCCCTTCCTCAATATTTGGTTTCCTGCTCCTGACTCATGGTGAAACTCACATAGTTCGCCATAACCGCCTTCAACATCATTGTCATAGAAAAATTTCAAAAGGTCACCGCTTTTGAATGCGCAGTTGGCGAGATACACATCGGCAAAGCCGTGAATCAGAGAATAAAGAAACGAACTGCCACTGGAACCTTGTATATGTCCCGACACACCGCTCAATGTGAGTGTGGCCGTGGTGTTCCCGCTGTATATGAGGCAAGAAGTTTTATCAGTGAATAAATCCAGGTTTATATCCTTAATGGTGATGCTGGCATCGGCGCAATTGGAGACGATGCCGCAAAATGAGGGGTGATCATTCCCGTTGCGGGTGTATTTCAGTGTGGTGTTGCCATGGCCTTGTCCGCTGATAGTGACATTGGGACTTGTGGATTTGAGTATCTCGCCACGCAGTTCAAATTCGTTTGGCCCTGTGAATTCTATGGAGAGGCCACTGATGTCGGTCTCAATCAGCGAACTAGTATTTTCACTGCTAAATGTCACATTATTAAAGACAAGCCGTTTTTCGTTTGGATAATATTTGGCAGTGCCAGTGCTGATGTAAGGTAGTGTTATCGGAGCCGTTCCAGATTCGCTAATCGTCTCACCCAGCACCTTGAGCATGGCGCTGGCATCAATCGCAACTACAAGAGCGATGAAAACAAAAAATAGTTTTTTCATGACGTTTAATTATTAGTTTGATTTTACAAAAATAAGAAATCTTTTCTATAATTACAAAGTTCAAGCTAACAATCAATTGCGAAACCTGCAAGATTGATGGTTTCAGGCATTTTCCACATTTTTCTGCAAAAAAATTTGTTAATTTAATATTTTTATGTTAATTTTGCACTGGAGTGTTAAAATTCCGACTTCTAAACAATAACGACATGAAGAAATCAACGATATGGTTGCTCACTGTGGTGATGGCGTTCACGCTGCTGGGACTGCTGTTTGTTCAGATCATGTATCTGGAACGAATGGTGGGGATGCGCAACCAGCAATTCAGCGAAATAGTGTCGAGAAGCCTGTATGACGTCTCCACCACCCTTGAACGCGATGAAACGATCTACTATCTTGACCTTGACCTTGACGAGACCCAGGCCACTCTCGGCGGAGGAAGCTCACTGACTTTTGCAGAAGAGCTTGCCGCCCTGTCGGATTCTTCGGCGACGAGCGGCTCGGGCAAACTTGGCAGCATTAAGGACAAGATAGATAATTTCAGCGGCAGCTACCAAAGCCGGCAGGAGATTCTCCGCGGACAGTATTTATATCAGAAAGAACTGCTGAACGAGGTGATTCTGACACTGCTGTCGCAGTCGAGCGACCGCCCCATCACCGAGCGTGCCGACTCCGTCACAGTACGCCGCTACCTTCAGCAGGAGTTCGGCAGCAACGGACTTGACCTGCCGTTTGAATTCGCCATCACCAACCGCGCCGAGACGATAGTCTATAAAACTTCGGGATACGACACCCTCCGACGCAGCGGAGCCTACAGGCAGATGCTTTTCCCGAACGACCCGCTCAGCCGCCGCCACACACTGAATGTGAAGTTTCCCACGAAACACAAGTATATTTTCTCGTCGGTCAAATTCCTTATCCCGTCACTCGCATTCACCCTGCTGATGATAGTGGTGTTCACTTTCACCATGATAGTGGTGTTCCGACAGAAACGATTGTCGGACATTAAGAATGACCTGATCAACAACATGACACACGAATTCAAGACGCCAATATCCACAATATCGCTCGCGGCTCAGAGGCTCAACGACGACTCCGTAACCAAGAGCCCAAGCATGCTGAAGCGTGTGGCAAGGGTGATAGGCGACGAGACGAAACGACTCCGGTTTCAAGTGGAGAAGGTGCTTCAGATGTCGATGTTTGACCAGAGAAGCGCCACGTTCAAACTGCAGGACGTGGACGTGAACTCGGTGATAGCAAGCGTTGCCAACACCTATCAGATAAAAGTGGAGAAATTCGGCGGACACATCAGCTATGCCCTCGACGCCGAGGATTCGGTGGTAAATGTGGATGAGATGCATTTCACCAACGTGATATTCAACCTGCTCGACAATGCCGTGAAATACCGCCGTGAGGATGTGCCGCCCGAGCTCGCCATCACCACACGCAACCTGGGCGAAGACAGACTCGAAATCACCATCAGCGACAACGGAATAGGGATAAAGAAAGAAGACCGCAAACGCATCTTCGAGAAATTCTACCGCGTCAGCACCGGCAACCGCCACGACGTGAAAGGATTTGGACTGGGACTCGCCTACGTCCACAAAATGATTACACTTTTCAACGGGACGATACGGGTGGAGAGCGAAGTCAACAAAGGTTCCGATTTCATTATCACTCTCCCACTCTTTGGAAATGACTGACCGGAATAAAAAAGAAAACATTAGTATTAACACATAAATAACGAAGAATTATGGACGAAAGACTTAGAATTTTGCTCTGCGAGGACGATGAGAACCTGGGTATGATCACCCGTGAGTACCTTGTGGATAAGGGCTACGAGGCCGAGTTATACACCGATGGCGAAAGCGGTTACAAGGCATTTCTTAAAGGCCGCTACGACATCTGCCTGCTCGACATCATGATGCCGAAAAAAGACGGATTCCAGCTTGCACAGGAGATTCGTACGGTGAACGGCGAAGTACCCATCATCTTCCTTACCGCCAAGACCTTGAAAGAGGACATCCTGGAAGGTTTCAAGCGTGGTGCCGACGACTACATCACCAAGCCCTACAGCATGGAAGAACTCGTGTACCGCATCGAGGCGATTATCCGCCGCGTGAAAGGCAAGAAAGGCAAGGAAATCACAATGTATCAGATTGGCAAATTCACGTTCGACACTCAGAAGCAGGTGCTCATCTGCGGCAACGTCAACGAACGTCTCACCACAAAAGAGAGTGAGCTGCTGAGCCTGCTCTGCGCTCATGTCAACGAGATTCTGGAACGCAACTTCGCGCTCAAGAGCATCTGGATCGACGACAACTACTTCAACGCCCGGAGCATGGATGTGTATATCACCAAACTCCGCAAGAAACTCAAAGCCGACCCAAGCATTGAGATCATCAACATTCACGGCAAGGGCTACAAGCTCATCGCCCCGGAAATGGAAACAGTAGAATAGTGTATGCTTTGAGATGTCGCTTCGCTTTTTGTGGCGAAGCAACATCTCATGCCACCGCATTTTTTGAATACCGTTTTTCATGATAATGAAAGCATTGTTTTTCATATATCAGTGGCTGATAGTATTGCCCATACTGTTCGTGCTCACTTTCCTGTGTGCGCTGACAACGATAATCGGCTGCCAGTTCAACCGCGACTGGTGGAGCTACTATCCGCCAAAATGGTGGGCACGGATGTTCTGCATACTGCTCTTTGTGAAAGTCAAAGTGCAGGGCAGAGAGAAGATTAACCGAACCACATCCTATGTGTTCGTTGCCAACCATCAGGGCGCATTCGACATCTTCTCAATCTACGGCTATCTCGACCACGACTTCAAGTGGATGATGCGAAAAGGGCTGGAACGGATTCCGCTTGTGGGCACAGCATGCCGCGCGGCAGGTCATATCATGGTGGACAAATCAAGCCCCGAAGCACTGAGAAAAACCATGGATACCGCCAAGGCACGGCTGCAGGGAGGGAAATCGCTGGTGGTGTTCCCCGAAGGACGACGCAGCAACGACGGAGAGATGCAGCCGTTCAAGCACGGGGCATTCCGTCTGGCCACCATGTTCCATCGCCCGTTAGTGCCGATTACCATCAACGGTTCCTACAAGGTGATGCCTCGCGGCAAGG
>JAGCVR010000165.1 GCA_017962285.1 Muribaculaceae bacterium
AACTCACCCCAAGGTGCCTGCCCAAAATGCAAAGGACTGGGATACGTGAACCTTATCGACAAGGACAAAATCATTCCCAATGATGAAATTTCCATTAAAGACGGGGCTATCCTGCCACTTGGGAAATACAAGAACTCTCTGGTGTTCTGGCAAATATCCGCCATCTGCGAGAAATATGGCTGCACTCTCGACACGCCGATAAAAGACCTGCCGGAAGAGGCTGTGGACGAAATAATGAACGGCACGGAAGAACGCCTCAACATCAAGACCGAGACAATGAGTACCATGAACTATTTCCTCACATTCGACGGCCTTGTGAAATACATTGAAATGCAGCAGAGCGATGACGCGAGCAGTTCGGCGCAGAAATGGGCGGGACAGTTCTTCTCGCGCACCACCTGCCCTGAATGTGGCGGGACAAGGCTCAACCGCGAAGCGCTCCATTTCCGCCTGAACGGCAAGAACATTGCCGAACTGGCACAGATGGACATCTCGGACCTGCGCGAGTGGATTGCCGACCTGCACAATCACATCACCGACAAGCAGTGGGCAATCGCACAGGAAATAGTCAAGGAAATAGACAGCCGGTTGAAGTTTATGCTCGACGTGGGGCTCGACTATGTTTCGCTCAATCGCAACTCAAGCTCTCTTTCGGGAGGAGAAAGCCAGCGCATACGCCTTGCCACTCAGATAGGTTCCCAGCTGGTGAACGTGCTTTACATACTCGACGAACCATCCATAGGACTTCATCAGCGCGACAACCAGCGTCTCATCAATTCCTTGAAGCAGCTGCGCGACGAAGGTAACACCGTGATCGTGGTGGAACACGACAAGGAAATGATGCTTCAGGCCGACTATGTGGTGGATATAGGACCGCTCGCCGGACGCAAGGGCGGCAATGTTACATTTGCCGGAACCCCGAAACAGATGCTCAAGGCACAAACTCTCACGGCTCAATACCTGAATGGAGAGAAAGAGATTGCTGTGCCGAAAGAACGCCGCCGGGGCAAGGGCAAAAAAATCACACTTACAGGATGCCGCGGAAACAACCTCAAGAATGTAACTGTGGATTTCCCCCTCGGCAAACTCATTTGCGTTACAGGAGTTTCAGGCAGCGGCAAGTCATCGCTCATTAATGCCACGTTGCAACCCATATTGAGTCAGAAACTCTACAGGTCTCACACCGAGCCTCTCAGCTACGACAGCGTGGAAGGACTTAATCTGATCGACAAAGTGGTAACCGTGGACCAGTCGCCACTGGGACGCACACCGCGCTCAAACGCGGCTACATATACCGGCGTGTTCACCGATATCCGCAATCTGTTCGTGGGAATGCCCGAAGCCCAGATTCGCGGCTACAAGTCGGGGCGGTTCTCGTTCAACACCTCCGGCGGCAGATGCGAAGTGTGCAAAGGCAACGGCTACAAGACTGTGGAGATGAATTTCCTGCCCGACGTGCTCGTCCCATGCGAGGAATGTGGCGGAAAACGATATAACCGCGAAACGCTGGAAGTTAAGTTCAAGGGAAAATCCATTGCCGATGTCCTGGACATGACCATAAATCAAGCCGTGGAATTCTTCGAAGCAGTGCCAACCATCCTCCACAAAATAAAAGTATTGCAGGATGTTGGGCTTGGATACATCAAACTCGGTCAGCCATCCAGCACTCTTTCCGGAGGCGAAAGCCAGCGTGTGAAACTGGCAACCGAGCTGTCGAAGAAGGATACCGGCAAAACAGTCTATATTCTCGACGAGCCCACCACAGGACTGCACTTTGCCGACATTCAGGTCCTGCTCGACGTGCTGAACCGCCTCGTGGACAAAGGCAACACAGTGATTGTGATTGAGCACAATCTGGATGTGATTAAGTGTGCCGACCACATTATTGACATGGGACCCGAAGGAGGACAACGCGGAGGGCAAATCGTCGCCACCGGCACCCCCGAAGAAGTAGCCCAGAACCCCCACTCCATCACCGGCACCTACCTCGCGAAGGAACTCAGATAACCAACGGATAAGATCTAAAGAAAGAGGAGAAACCCTATAAGTTTCCCCTCTCCTATTATCTTAACTTCTCAGCGTGATTATTCGCCCTTGATTGCGGCTACGCCGGGAAGAACTTTGCCTTCGATGGCTTCGAGAAGTGCGCCACCGCCGGTGGAGATGTACGACACCTTGTCTTCGAGACCGAACTTGTGAACACAAGCCACAGAGTCGCCACCACCGATGAGAGAGAATGCGCCTTCGGCGGTTGCCTTGGCGACAGCCTCACCCACGGCACGTGAACCGGCAGTAAACTCATCGCACTCGAAGCATCCGGCAGGACCATTCCAAAGGATTGTCTTGGCGCCTTCTATTGCCTTAGCGAATTTCTCACGGCTTTCGGGACCTGCATCAAGGCCATCCCAGCCCTTTTCGATAGCGTTGGACGGGAACACTTTGATTTCTGCGCCCGGTTTCACCGAGAACGAAGCGAAGTCGTAGCCGGTGCAGCAAACCGAATCAGTTGCGAGAACGAGTTCCACACCGTTTTTCTTTGCGAGTTCTTCCACGCCCAGAGCCACATCGAGCTTGTCGAGTTCCACGATTGATTCACCGATTTCGCCACCGTGAGCCTTTGCAAATGTATAGGTCATACCACCGCAGAGAATGAGGCGGTCAACCTTGCCGAGCAGGTTCTCGATGATTCCGATCTTCGACGATACCTTGGAGCCACCCATGATAGCCACGAACGGGCGCTGAATATTGTTGAGTACATTGTCAACTGCAGTAAGTTCCTTTTCCATGAGGAGACCCACCATCTTGTCGTCGGCGCCGAAAAAGTCAGCTACCACAGCGGTGGATGCGTGACGGCGGTGAGCCGTTCCGAATGCGTCGTTCACATAGCAGTCGCCATAGCTTGCAAGAATTTTAGCAAATTCCTTCTGGCGAGCCTTCATTTCTTTCTTTGCGGCGTCGTAGGCAGGATCTTCCTTGTCGATTCCCACGGGCTTACCTTCCTCTTCGGGATAGAAACGGAGGTTTTCGAGCAGAAGCGCTTCACCCGGCTTCAATTCGGCTGCCATATCAGCTGCATTTGCGCAGTCGGGAGCGAATTTCACGGGAACTCCCAGAGCCTTAGCCACGGGGTCAACGATTTGACCGAGGGAAAGTTTCGGATTAACTTTGCCTTTGGGTTTTCCCATGTGTGACATGATGATAAGACTGCCGCCATCGGCGAGAATCTTCTTAAGTGTGGGGAGAGCACCGCGGAGACGGGTATCGTCGGTGATTTGTCCTTTCTCGTTCAGGGGAACATTGAAGTCAACACGAACCAATGCTTTTTTCCCTGCAAAATTGTAATCTTTTACGTTTGCCATGATTTTATTTTTAATACTTTTATTTAGTTAATTCCTTTGCGCAAAATTAATGAAAAACTAAGACATAAGCAACTATTTGTTTAGAGTTCAGCCTCACGAAGTTTCTCGGCGTTTTCCGCCACTATAAGATGGTCGATACAGTCCTGAATGTCACCATCCATGAAAGCCGGCAGGTTATAGATGGTGTAGCCTATCCGGTGGTCGGTGATGCGCCCCTGCGGATAGTTGTAGGTGCGTATTTTCGACGAGCGGTCACCGGTCGATACCAGTGTTTTGCGTCGCGAAGCTATGTCATCCATATATTTCTGATGCTCACGGTCGTAGATGAATGTACGCAGACGCGCCAGAGCTCGCTCTTTGTTCTTTGGCTGGTCGCGTGTCTCGGTACATTCGATGAGGATTTCCTGCTGCTCGCCGGTTACCGGGTTAAGCCACATGTAGCGAAGCCGCACGCCTGAGTTAACCTTGTTCACATTCTGACCTCCGGCACCACTGCTGCGGAAATAGTCCCACTTGATTTCGCCCTCGTTGATTTCCACGTCAAAAGGCTCGGCTTCGGGGAGCACCGCCACCGAGGCGGCAGACGTATGCACCCTGCCTTGCGTCTCCGTCACCGGCACACGCTGCACACGATGCACCCCCGACTCATATTTCAGCGTGCCATAGACGTCTGTTCCCGTCACGCTGAACACTATTTCCTTATATCCGCCCGAAGAGCCTTCGCTTGCGCTCGACACCTCTATCTTCCAGCCTTTCGATTCGCAATAGCGTGTGTACATACGCGCCAGGTCGCCCGCAAAAATCGCCGCCTCGTCGCCGCCAGTTCCGCCACGAATCTCGAGGACCACATTTTTCGAGTCCTCGGGGTCTTCGGGGATAAGAAGCAGTTTTATTTCTTCTTCCAATTTGGGAAGCTGTTCGGAGTTTGCAGCGATTTCTTCGCGTGCCATGGCACGCAGATCCTCGTCAGTCTCGGCATCCAGCAAAGCTTTTGCTTCCTCAATGTCGCGCACCAGTTTCTTATACTTGTGAGTGGCATTAAGAAGAGTCTCAAGGCTTTTATATTCTTTACTGAGTTTCACATAATGTTTTTGGTCGGCAATCACCGAAGGGTCGGTAATCAGCGTGCCGATTTCCTCGAACCGCGTGTCAAGACCATCTAAACGTTGCAGTAGTGTATCGTTTGCCATAAAAATGTTTTTTGGGAATGCAAAGTTACGAATAAGCGAGCGCAGAACAAAATGAATTCATTCATTTTTTATGCCGAGCGACAGTAACTTCGGCGAAGCCAACGTTACGAATAAGCAAGTGAAATGAAAAGAAAAACTCATTTTTGTTTTCATTGCCGAGGGGAGTAACTTCGGTGGAGCGAAGCGAAGCCAACGTTACGAATAAGCGAGCGCAGAACAAAATGAATTCATTGATTTTTTATGCCGAGCGACAGTAACTTCGGCGAAGCGACCTAAGTGGGGTGATGATGGCATCCACAAAAATCTTCGTCGATAGATGAAGAATACCATATTGCAGTGTTGAAGTTCATCTTCGATGCACTTCCATCTACACATTCTGTACACCAAGCTTCGCACCCCCTCTGGGTGCTCGCATGGTGCTTCTAATTGAAGTCGGGTCTTCCGACCCGTCCGACATCTTCGAAGTCTTTTTTAGCAACAATCCCAGAGGCGAAGCAGGGAAAATGAGATGCTATTCTTGAATATCCCAACATTTTGAACTATATTTGCATAATACAAGCACTGAAGAAAAACATTCGACATTAATGGCAAAAATCTCAAAATAATGAAAATTATAATCACATTCCTTATGACTATTTTATGTCTGGTCACAACCTGCGCGAAACAAAACACCAGGGACTCCTTCGAGGTGGATGAATTCAAGACCAAGAGCGGAAAAACTGTTAAGTTCCATGCGCTTACTCATGCAAGCATCCGCATAGAATTCGATGGCATGGAAATTGAAATTGACCCTGTGTCAAAATTGGGCGACAAAGTAATTGACTATTCTTCCATGCCCAAAGCCGACTATCTCTTTGTAACTCATGAGCACTTCGACCACTTCGACAAGGATGCCATAAGGTTCCTGACCCATGAGAAAACACGCTTCATCACCAACGAGCGCTGCGCCGGAATGTATGGATCCGGTGAAATCATGAAAAATGGCGACAAGATGAAGATAGCGGAAGATTTCACCGTTGAAGCGGTTCCTGCATACAACATCACTGAAGGGCACCTTCAATTTCACCCGAAAGGACGTGACAATGGATTTATCCTTACCCTTGATGGTCTGAGAATATACATTGCGGGAGATACCGAAGACATTCCGGAGATGGCAGACATCAAGGATATCGACATCGCATTTCTCCCCTGCAACCAGCCTTACACGATGACCACAGAACAACTCGTAAAGGCGGCAAAAACCGTGAGACCTAAAGTACTTTTCCCATACCACTACGGCCAGACAGACTTAAGCGACATTCCCGCACTACTTCAAACCGACGGCGTTGACGTGAGAATCAGGCACTATGAATAATGTCTTGATTATCTTTTCATTTTGTTATAAAAACCTCTACTAATCACTATCATTTATCAACTTACACGCGTTATGAATAAATTCCTGCTTATTGTAGTTGCCCTGATTGCCGTCTCGTCGATATGGGCTTATTGCAGCGGTATGAAAAAATATCTTTTTCCCTTGGTCGATTGCGATGAATTTGCACGGCTTATCGACGATGCCGACCGTGTGGCGCTGCTTGATGTGCGCACTCAGGAAGAATACTCGCAGGGACACATTGCCGGCGCCGTTCTCGCCGATGTGAACAAGGATGATTTCTTGAAGAATGTGGCAGAAATGATACCCGAAGAACTGCCCATAGCAGTGTATTGCCGCAGTGGCCGCCGTAGTGCGAATGCCGCCACCGCATTGGAAAAGGAAGGCTACAAGGTAACGAACCTCAGCGGCGGTATTCTGGCATGGCAGAAAGCCGGACTGCCCATGCAAACCACACAGTCAGGAGAGTATATTCATGAAAGCACCGTAAACATTGATGTCAATGGAGAACCGACCGCACTTAAAGTGATAAGAATAAATGCCCGGAAAACACAATTCAATCTTAGGATGTTCAGCCGTCCATCTATCACCAATCCGCAGAATCTGCTTGCCATTGAAGCGGCTTTCACCGGGAAACTGATTGAAGACGATAGCCATTTCACCCCTATGAATATCTGTGGCGACTATGTCATCGACGGCAAGCGATACGACGGCTATGAGGAGACCACAACCACAACCGGATGCCTTGCCATTAGCGGTACCGGAGCGAAAGTGTGCAGGGTGAATGAAGAGTTAATAACGGAAACCATGCAGGCTGGTGGCACATTGTTCCAGCAGATATTGCTTGTGGAGAATGGCAGGGACTGCTATGTGGACCGCCAGCCCAAAAAGAGAACCGATGTGGAGTTTTATCGCTCTGTGGTGCAAATGAGCGACGGTGAAATCTGCATTGTTCAGTCGGCAGATGAGATTGACCTCACACGGTTCATAGCCGCCTTATGCGCACTTGGTGCACAAAGCGCAATCTACCTGGACATGGGTGCTGGATGGAATTATGGGTGGTATCGCACTGCGCCTGCCGATGAGCCAAAGCTCTTGTTCCCCGTGGCAAGGAAAACACGATATCAAACCAACTGGCTCGTTGTGCGACCAAAACCAATTTCAGAATTTGAACAATAATTATTATCTTTGCAAGTTAGTAACTATATAACCATAACCTTTAAGAAATTGAAAACATATCTTGTAACAGGAGCCGCAGGATTTATCGGCTCGAATTTCGTGAAATATCTTTTGAAGAAGTACGACAATGATATTCGCATCATCATTCTCGACGCCCTCACCTATGCCGGCAATCTTGAATCGATTAAGGATGAGATCAAGCGCGACAACGTAACGTTCATCAAGGGCGATATAGGCGACAGAGAATTGGTGACACGGATTTTTGCTGAGAACGATGTGGACTTTGTGGTGAATTTTGCCGCAGAAAGTCATGTTGACCGCAGCATAACCAATCCACGTCTGTTTCTTGAGACCAACATACTCGGCACCCAGAACATGCTCGACTGCGCGCGGAATGCGTGGCTCACGGGCAAGGACGCACAGGGGCACAACGTGTATAAGGAAGGCAAGAAATATCTCCAGATTTCCACCGATGAGGTTTACGGTTCGCTTCACAAAGACTTTGACCAACCCCAGCCGCTGAAGATTACCGACGACATCCGTGGCGTGATTGGCAACCGGACCGACATGAAGACCTATGGCGAGCACTTCTTTACCGAAACCACCCCCATGGCACCGCGTTCGCCGTATTCAGCCTCGAAAACCAGTGCCGACATGATTGCCATGGCTTATCATGAGACCTATGGACTGCCGCTGAACATAACACGTTGCAGCAACAATTACGGGCCTTATCATTTCCCCGAGAAACTCATACCACTTATCATAAAGAACATTCTCGCAGGAGAAAAACTTCCCGTCTATGGCAAGGGAGAAAACGTGCGCGACTGGCTCTATGTGGAAGACCACTGCAAAGGAATCGACATGGTGCTTCGCCGTGGTAAAGTGGGTGAAGTTTACAACATAGGCGGCTTCAACGAAGAGAGCAACATCAACATCGTGAAGCTCACCATCGCCATCATTGTCCGCATTATGCGCGAAGAGCCCAGATATCAGGCACTTCTCAAGTGCAAAGTGGAAGACATCAACGAGGACCTGATCACCTATGTCACCGACAGTCCAGGGCACGATATGCGATATGCCATCGACCCGTCGAAGATTGCCCGCGAACTCGGATGGTATCCCGAAACGCCTTTCACCGTGGGAATTGAAAAGACAATCCGTTGGAATCTCGACAATCAGGACTGTGTGAATAACGTTACTTCGGGAGACTACCAGAAGTATTACGAAGAAATGTACGGAAACAGGTGAAACTGAAGCCACATATCATGGAATTGCCTCGGGTAATTGATCCTCGTGGCAATCTTTCTGTAATTGAGAGCGACATCCAGGTCCCGTTCAAGATTGAGCGGGCATATTGGATTTATGATGTGCCGGGAGGAATGTTCCGAAATGGTCACGCTTTCCGCACGCAGCACGAGCTGATAGTGGCTCTTTCCGGCAGTTTCGACGTCGTCCTGGATGATGGCAGCGGTGAGCAGCGCTTTCACATGGCGCGCTCCTATTACGGGCTCTATGTGCCGCCTATGACTTGGCGCAAGCTCGACAATTTCTCCACTAATTCCGTTGTACTTGTGCTTTCGAATACAAAATACGACGCTGCCGACTATATTGAAGACTATGAAGACTATAAAAGACAAATCTGCCAATGACAAAGGAGAGCCACACCATATCCAGCATTGATAACTGCCGGCTTATTGAACTGGACCGACACCATCACGAAAACGGAAACCTGACCGTGGTGGAAGGTTGCAACCAATTGCCTTATGAGCTCAATCGCGCATATTATCTCTACGATATCCCCGGAGGCGAAGAGCGTGGAGGACACTCCCATCGCGAATGTGCCGAATTCTTAGTGGCAATCAGCGGCAGTTTCGATGTTACAATAGATGACGGCATTAACCAGCGAGTCGTTTCGCTCAACCGCCCTTACCGCGGATTGCTGATTGAACCAGGCATTTGGCGGGTTCTCCACAATTTTTCTTCAGGAGCAGTCTGCCTTGTGCTTTCGTCGCACCATTTCAGCGAACAGGACTATGTGCGCAATTACGATGAATTTCTTGAATTAACCGCTATAAAAAGAGAAAAATGAAGCAATACCCGTTTCTTGATCTGAAACTGCCGAATGCTCCATATATGGAAGAAATGCAGCATGCCGCCTGCAACGTGATTGCGTCGGGACGCTATCTGCGTGGAGAACAGACAAGACTCTTCGAGCAGGAAATTGCCGACTTGTGCCAAGCGAAGTTCTGCGTGGCTGTAAGCAACGGACTGGATGCTCTGAGATTGATATTCAGAGCTTACAAGGAATTGGGACTCCTTCACGACGGCGACAAGGTGATAGTGCCTGCCAACACATATATCGCATCTGTTCTTGCCGTCAGCGACAACGGATTGCAGCCCGTGCTCTGTGAGCCAAGCGAAGCGACAATGAATCTCGACACGGAAAAGGCGGAAAGCCTCATCACTCCCGATGTGAAAGCCATTATGCCCGTCCACCTCTATGGCTCGCCATGCTGGGACGACACCTTTATCGAGTTGGCAAAGAAACACGGGCTGCTGATTATCGAAGACAATGCTCAGGCAATTGGGGCAAAGGCTTCATGCACCGGACTGAACGGCAGCCGCATGACCGGAAATCTGGGACATGCAGCAGGGTTCAGCTTCTATCCCACAAAGAATCTTGGGGCGCTGGGCGATGCCGGTGCAGTGGTCACAAACGACGAACACCTTGCCGCCACAGTAAGGGCTCTGGCAAACTACGGGAGCGACCGTCGCTATCACAATATTTACAAGGGGGTGAATTGCCGAATCGACGAGATTCAGGCAGCTATGC
The DNA here is from genome assembly GCA_017962285.1 of Muribaculaceae bacterium. GTDB lineage: Bacteria > Bacteroidota > Bacteroidia > Bacteroidales > Muribaculaceae > Sodaliphilus. The sequence goes on from JAGCVR010000165.1 coordinate 9,934, forward strand.
TCCGTGTGAAGATCCGGCACCTTGACGAGGAAACCCTCCGCAGGCAGAGAATCGCACAAATCTACAACGAGACTATTGTTTCCAGCCTGGTCAAGAAACCCAATATTTATCCCACCGAAGAACAGGTGTGGCACCAATATGTGATTAGGGTAACAAAGCGCGATGATTTCAGAGAGTATCTACTCGCAAACGGTGTGGAAACAGACATTCACTATGCCACACCACCCCACCGTCAACCTTGCTATACCCGTTTCGCATCGCAGCCGTTGCCCATCACCGAGGCCATCGCAAACGAAGTGGTGAGCCTTCCCATCGCACACGTCTCCGAACAGGATGCCCGAGAGATTGCCACGATTATCAACGGCTATCAGCCTTGAGTCCGTATTCTTTTGATTCAAGCAAAAAAGTTGGATTGATCTGCCCACAAATACCTTTGTTTTTTCCAGAAATTAATGTGAAAAAATGTTTACGAGGCTAAAATAAGGTTAATTCTAATTCTCTGTGATTTAACAAGTTGCACGTTTATTCTTTCAGTTTCCAATCAATTAGAGTTAAAATAATGTTAAACATTAAGATTTTTTACCCAAAAGATTATGTTTTGTAAGAAATTTTACTTTATCTTTGCATCAGTTTTCATGGTATTAG